>JAFTHG010000132.1 GCA_017457555.1 Kiritimatiellia bacterium
ACCGCAAAGACGCAAAGGGGGCGGTGCTCACTCCGTCCGAGACAGATTGACACCGCCCCTGCCAAGCATGTGGGTGGCTACGCCACAGTGGTGCGTGGCGAGTGCGCTCGCAAGGCTCGCTTTTAGTGGCACGTGGCAAGTGGGGCACTGCCAGTGTGGGCAGAAAAGAAGAAAGCAGTGAGAAATAAACAAAAAAAGAAATGCAGTCAATCTGTCTCGGACGGAGTGAGCTGCATTTCCTGTGGCGTCTTGCGATAAAAAGAAAAGTACTGCCTATGTGATGAGTACGTTTGTTTCTGCCGTCAATTTCCAGTCGCGTTGCTCTTTGACTCGCTGGGCTGCTTATCCCCATTAGCGTCTTTGCGGTAAAAAACGTGTGCAAGGTGAAGGCGGTAAGTGGTGTTTACGCATTCTGCATGAGGGTTGTCACTCCGTTTCACCAAAAAAAAGCCGCCTATCGGCAGCTTTCCTTTTATCATAAACTGGCGGAGAGGGAGGGATTTGAACCCTCGGTACCCACAAGGAGTACACAAGATTTCCAGTCTTGCGCCTTCGACCACTCGGCCACCTCTCCTGAAAATGTGACGCATATTATGCCAAAAGTTACTTCAGAAATCAAGGATTTTCAGTTAAATCCTGAAAATAAATTCACGTGAGTACCTGAAAAATAGATCCCCGCCATTTCAACTATGCGAATCTTCTCTGTAAAGCATGTCACTCCCTGGAGTGGGCTATCCTTTGTTGATTGATTTGTCATGCGTTCGCTACAAAAACATTCTCCCCAAGGGATGTTTTCCCTACGGGGAGAATATGCGATGGATACAATTCAGCGCGATAAAAGATGTGCTGGCGGTACAGTCGCAGCACAGTT
The DNA here is from genome assembly GCA_017457555.1 of Kiritimatiellia bacterium. Classification (GTDB taxonomy): domain Bacteria; phylum Verrucomicrobiota; class Kiritimatiellia; order RFP12; family DVOR01; genus Spyradenecus. The sequence goes on from JAFTHG010000132.1 coordinate 872, forward strand.
ATTTTCGTAATGCCAAGCGAATAAGATCTTGAACTGTCGCCTCTGGATTACGGTCGTATGCCGTTTGAACCAATTTGCGCGCATCTTCCATTTTATTTCCAAGGGCAACCAGCGAGAGAATTGCGTCACGTACAATGGTATTCGTTTCTGAAGCGACATCACCTTTGGTCGTGGATGCTACAGCTTCAAGGGGATTGATTTTATCTTTCAGCTCCACGATGATGCGTTCGGCGGTCTTCTTCCCTACTCCAGAGATAGAGGACAAACGGCGAATATCACCTTCCACAATTGCGGTGGTTAATTCAGCCAGCGTTAAACCGCTCAAAATACTCAGGGCTAATTTGGGCCCAATACCAGAGATACTCAAGAGCGTCTTGAAGAAGTTACGTTCGCGTTCGGAGTGAAAACCAAAGAGTAAGGCATCGTCTTCCCGAACGATGTGATGAACAAAGAGAAGGGCCTCCTGCCCGATGGGTGGCAAGCGATCAAAGGTAGATAAGGGCACAGAAAGGCCATAACCAACGCCTGCACATTCAACCGTAATGCCAGCAGGTGTTTTCTCAACCAGGATTCCGCGTAATCGGACAATAAACGCCATCTCAGACCTCAATCTGTATTTCGCATACCATATTTTCGCACCAACCGCTGCAAGTAGGCGCGTTCAATCCCTGCTTGACGAGCGGAGAGCGAGATGTTTTGTGCATTTCGCGCTAATAAATCACTCAAATAGCGACGTTCAAATGCTTCAATCAATTCATTTTTCAAATCTTTAAAGGGACGATCTGCTGAAACAGAAAAATGGCTTTCTTCGCTATCATTCTCGTCCTCCAATTTAACATCCCCACGCATAAAGGTGCCCAAATCGGCCGGGATACGTCCCAGAGAGTGCAAGCGTTCAAGTAACAAACGCATCTCGCGAATATTACCCGGCCAGTTATAGCGACGTAAGAAGGCAATCGTAGAGGGTTGTTCACACCAGCGCACAATTTCTTCTGAGACGTGTAAGCGTTCTGCCAGAGAGAGTAAGAGAAGCGCAATATCGTCTTTGCGACGGCGCAACGCTGGCATTTCAATGACAATCACCGCAAACGCATAGAAAAGCGGTGCATAGAAAGCGCCATCACGCGCCATTGTACCCAGTTCCTGATTGGATGCGGCGATAAAACGGATATCTTTACGCGTTTCCAATGCTCGCAACAGTAAAGGCTGTGCATCGGCAGGTAGACGGTCGAGCGAGTCTACAAAGAGGGTGCCACCGCTCGCCAACTCCAATGCACCCTTCACATCACTGGCGCCGAATAACTCACGATGGGCATGCTCAAGGGACGCAAACGCATTACAATCCAACACGATAAAGGGTTTATCCCGACGTGCGGACTCATTATGAATATCCTCTGCCAACTCTTCCTTGCCTGTTCCAGACTCCCCTAACAATAAGACGGGACTATCACATTGGGCGGCATTCTCTGCCAAATAGAAGACATGGCGAATGAGTGGCGTACGACCAATACTCTTACCAAAGAGTTCACGGGCACTCATTACTAATTCCAGACGATCTTGAACTAAGGGAACAATGATGCGTGTACGACCGAGTTGAACCTCTGTATTCGGTTGCAAGCGCGCAGAAGTCACCTTGACGCCTTCAATCGCTGTGCCATTGGTTGATCCCAAGTCATTAATGACTAAAGAGCCGTGCTCATCTAAATTAATTTCACAATGCCTTCTGGAAACCGTTGAGTCGGCAATTGACAGTTCGTTTGACAGGCCAGACCCAATTGTAAAGGGAAACTTCAAAATCATATATTCGCGCCCTTCAAGTGGGCCTGCCGTCACCAACAATTTGGGCTTCTGTCCCTGGCCGCTTGAGTGTATCACCGTTGGCAGCACGATTGTATGTGAATTCTTTTTGTCCATTTCAGCGTCTCCTGCGAAAACTGACTTTCTATAGGATAACACAAAGCATGCGCCAATGTTCACATTTTAGACGTTTACACAAATAAAAACCTACGGGAATGCACGTCCTTCCGGCGTACATTCAGGCTAAATAAAAGCCGTATCAATCCAACAGAGGCATCCCCTGTTTTAAAGAAAGGCTTCAACAATCCAAACAGTAAACGAGGCAATCGCTGCCACCAGAACAAGTGATACGCGCCAGAACGCAAGCAGAATGGCTATAAACACACCACTGAGCCCAGAGATCAGTGTCGGTGCTTCTACAATCGCTGCCGGGATCGTCATCGCCGTCAGCGTTGCATAAGGCACATAATACAAGAAAGCGCGCACATTCGGCTGACGAATCTCACGTTTCAAAATCACTAACGGCAACATACGAATGGCATACGTAACACCTGCCATAACCGCGATCGCCAACCAAATTGAATCAGCTTCCATGGCGGACCTCCGCACTTGGCATAGGGTAACAGAATGCTGCGGTCCCAGCCGTTAGAAATGTCACCAGAATGATGCGCGTTCCCGGAGAAATTGACGAGAGAATCGGACAATACCAAAAGAGCATACTGAGCAACGCTGCAGCAAAGACGACCGATAAGACCTTGCGGTCTTCGCGTGCCGCCGGCACAACGATCGCCACAAACATCCCATAGAGTGCCATTCCTAAAGCAGCGGTAATGGATGATGGCAAAATATTGCCTGCCAATGCTCCTGACAAGGTGCCAAACGCCCATCCTGGCCATGCAACAACCGTTTGCCCATAGAGATAGTACGGCGAGAGATAACCACGCACACTGATACTGACACCAAATATCTCGTCAGTTACACCACAAGCCATCAAAAAACGATGTGCAAAAGGCGTTTCTGCCGATAATTTCTGTGATAATGCGCACGACATCAGGCAGTAGCGCAGATTTATCACCACTTGCGTCAGCGCTAATGTCGCTAAAGAACCCGCACTTTGAATCACCGCCAACCCGGCAAATTGACCTGCACTGGTGAGGTTGGTGCCGGACAGTAGGAAAGCTTGCACCGCTGAAAGACCAGCCGCACGAGCTTGAATGCCAAACGCAAACGATACCGCAAAGTATCCCAGACCTATCGGAATACCTGCATACATTCCGTGAAGAAATGAACGCAAATTACGAAGAACGCAGAATCTCATTGGTTTAAGACACTCCTGCATCTTACTAAATCATCATGGATTTGGGCTTTTAACATGTCCAGCGAGTCAAATTTCTTCTCAGGTCGAAGCCGAGGATGATGGATTCGCAATATCACCTCTGCACCATAGAAATCGCCTACCGTATCCAGAAGATGGACTTCAAACAGTGGCACCTTTTCGTTCTTAACACTCGGCGCAATACCAAAATTGATTAACGCGGAAGCGGTTTGCAACACTTCACCCTTCCGAATCACTGTAGCCTCCCCACAATAAACACCGTGCGCCAGAGGCAATAAAGGTTCCCCGAATCGTCCGATATATGGAATATTTAATGTAGGAACGCCAAAGACCTTTCCGGCGAGTGCACGACCATGTTGGACCACCCCTACAAACTCCCATGGACGACCCAACATTGCCGCGACAGAATCTAACGCACCCGCTTGAATCGCCTGCCGAATCCGTGTTGAAGAAATGCGCTCGCCCTCATAATCAACATCAGGCACCACGTGAACGCACGCATGGTGCGCTTCCAAAAAGCGCACATCCCCTTCTGCTCCCTTTCCAAAGCGCCAATCCTTTCCACAAAAGATGACTGCTTGGCGAAGCGATACTAAAAACGCCTCTGCAGTGCGAGCCGCAAATGCAGAATCAAAGGGTTGACGGATGAACGAGGCTCCAGTCTGTTGCAAATAGGACGCCTGCAGAACAGCATCATAGATCGCCCCTTTATTCGCTGAAGGGTTAAGCAATGCTGTTGGCGGACTCGCGAACGAAAGCACCCATGGCGCACGACCTGTCGCATGGGCAAAAGCAGTCATTGCGTTGAGAATCGCTTGGTGACCTTTATGAACACCGTCAAAGGTGCCCACTGCCAATGCGGCATTGGCAGGCAAAGCGTCTAACGAATCAAAGACTGCACACATAACATCACAAATTAGAAGGAGCCTTCTAAATAATTCATACAGGGAATCACACGATGTTCCACTGCGACACGAGGCATTTCAAGTAAATCTGCAAAAGGCGTCGCATACTGAAGTGTCACTTTGCCTGAAGCGGTGCGGCGTAATGCACAGAGATGAGCCCCTACACCAAGCGCCTGACCTAAATCATGTGCCAGAGTACGAATATAGGTACCCTTCGTACAACGCACCTCAAAATCAGCTTCTGCACGAACAGGATCTGGGCGAAAAGCCGTAATCGTAAACTTGTAAATATGAATAAAACGCTCTTCACGTTCACATTCTTCGCCACGGACTGCCAACTTGTAAAGAGGTTGACCCGCAATTTTTACAGCAGAATACATTGGAGGCTTCTGGAATAAATCTCCAACAAAATCGCGCTGAATCGCAGCAATAATATCCGCCTCCGTCAAGTGCCCGGTGTCGTGTTCTTCCGTTATATCACCCAAACGATCTTGTGTTGTCGTCGCAGCCCCAAAGCGAATTGTTCCGGTGTACGTCTTATCGCCTCCCATCACCTTATCAGAAATCTTGGTGCCTTTACCCAATAAGATCAACAATAAACCTGTCGCATCAGGATCTAATGTCCCTCCATGACCAACCTTAACAAAACCAAATTTCCGGCGAAGCGTAGTTACAATCACATGAGACGGCATTCCCACTGGCTTATCTACAGGTAAAATCCCATCGGGATCAATAGTTAATTCACTCATGTTCTCAAATCCTTTTGCTCACGATAACGTGTGATTACCGATATAAAGAACGGGGAAACCGAAAAAAGAGTCGTCTCCCCGTTCCTTGATTGAATAGAGCATTGCCGTGTAAATCACCGCAACTGCTCATTCACGATTCGGCTTCTGTATCTTCCGGAATCTCCAAATGATTCAAGATGTCCAACACGCGATCCCCCTTGGCAATGCCCGTATCCAGACGGAACCGCAATTTCGGCGTATAATGCAACGTCATATTACGGTTAATCAATGCCTGAATATCCTTGGCATGTTTGGAAAGACGGCGAAGCCACGTGGGATGTTGTTCAGCATCCATAATAGACACCCAAACATCTGCCGAGCGCAAATTCGGCGCGCACTCCACCTTGGTCACGGTAATGCCAGCGATGTCCACATCTGGTTCGGTCTGAAGGACGCGAAAGAGATCATCCGCGATTTCACGCAATAAGAGCGCATTAACACGATCAAGCCGATTCACTGCCATAGCGACAACTCCTTAGAGCGACTTGGGAAGTTCTTCCATCTCGTAACATTCGATGATATCACCTTCTTGGAAGGCCTCAAAGGAACCAAACCCAAGACCACATTCCTGCGCCGGAGCAATTTCCTTAACATCTTCCTTAAAGTGCTTCATCGTTTCAACAGGTCCATCGTAAATCTGCTGACGACCACGGAAAATGCGGAAACGGCCCTTGAAGCGCAGGGTACCATCCAACATCTGACAACCGGCAATCTTGCCCAGTTTGCTAATGTCAAAGATCTGACGAATCTCTGCATGACCACGGACAACTTCCTTGTATTCCGGCGGAATCAATTCCAACATACAACGCTTCACGTGTTCAATCAATTCGTAAATGATACGGAATGTATTGATACGAACGCCATTCTGGCGAGCCATACTCTGCACACCGGGTTCACAGTTGACACCAAAACCGACAATCGTTGCGCCCTTAGCGCGCTGAACATCCGCCGCTGTAACCGAACCTACGCCAGAGTAAAGCACCTTCAATGTCACCTTCTTTGACTCGATCGAGTTCAGGCATTCCACCACAGCCTCAGCGGTTCCCTGTGTGTCTGCCTTCACAATCACATCCAGCTCTGCAGTTTCACCCGTGCCAAGCTTCTTGGACCAATCCGCCATAGAGGCCGACTGTGCTGCAGAGAGCGATTCCATCTTGTTCGCTTCTGCGGTTTTTTCAGCTAAAGCACGAGCGCGCTTTTCATTCAGCATCACACGGAATTCCGATCCAGCTTCAGGAACACCCGAAAGTCCTGTACACTTCACTGCGATAGAGGGGCCAGCCGATTTCACCGGCTTACCACGCTCATCAATCAACGTACGCACTTTACCATAGTGCTCACCGCACAAAACGACATCGCCAACCTTCAGCGTACCGCCCTTAACCAAGAAAGTAGCCGTCGGGCCAAGACCTTGTTCCAACTGCGATTCAATCACCGCACCATTCGCACGACGATTCGGATTTGCCTGCAATTCAAGCACGTCAGCCTGAATCAAAATGGTTTCAAGCAAATCGTCCACACCGGCACCAGTCGTACCGGAAACTTCGCAGCATTCAATGTCACCACCCCATGTACTGGGGGTCAAACCCTCTGCCTGCAACATCTGATAGACACGCATCGGGTTTGCTTCCGGCTTGTCACACTTCGTCACTGCCACCAACATCTGCACCCCGGCATTGCGGGCATGCTTGATTGCTTCGCGCGTCTGCGGCATCACGCCGTCATCTGCAGCGACAATAATCACAGCGATATCGGTAATGTTGGCGCCACGGGCACGCATTGATTCAAATGCCGAGTGACCCGGCGTATCAACGAACGTAATCAAACGACGATTACCATCGTCATCGCGCTGTTCAAGTTCAATCGTATAAGCCGCGATATGCTGTGTAATACCACCTGCTTCACCAGCAGCAACGTGAGCACTGCGAATGTAGTCCATCAATGTGGTCTTACCATGGTCAACGTGACCCAAGAAGGTCACCACTGGCGGACGCAACTTCAATTCTTCAGGCTTATCTTCCGGAATATCGTCATCGGCATCTTCGCTCTTCAACTGCGGCTTACGCTCTGCGGAGCGTTGCTTGGTACGTTCTGCCGTTTCTGCAACATAACCGTACTTCTCTGCGATCTTCTGAACGATGCTCAACTCCAACGTCTGGTTAATTGAGGCCAAAACATTCAGTTTCATCAAATCGGTAATCAGCAAGTTCGGGCGAGTTCCCAGCAGTTCTGCCAATTCCTTAACCGTTACCGGGCCCTGCAATTGCAAAAACTTTGCGTCTGCATTCACGGTTGCAGCAGGTGCGGTTGGTGCGGCAGCCGGAGCCTTCCCGGAAAACGCCGCCTTACGATTGCCTCGGTCATTCGCCATGCTACGTGGCGGCAAATTACCCTTACGATCTTCTTGCTGACGGCGATTATCGCGTCCAGACTGAGTCTGACGACCACCTGCATTGCGATCATTGCGGCCATTGTTTGCAGCTCCATTAGCACCATTACGATTTTCAGTGCGATTCTGTGCGGAGCCATTCTTAGCATTTTTCGGCTGCGGCTGACGTGTCGGAGAGAGTCCCAGCGAAACCGGACGCGTCGGCTCTGCAGACTTACGCGATAAGGTTGCGCTCGAAATCGTTGGCGTCAACGTTGGCTTCATAGGCTCTGACTTATTCGTTTTTGCTTTAGCCGGAGCAGGTTTTTCTGCAGCAACCTTTGCTGGTGCAACCTCTACCTTTTCAATAACAGGTGTTTTCTCCGGTGCGACAGGTTTCTCTGTCACAGGAACAGCTGCTTCTGTTTTCGTTGATTGCACAACAGGTTCTGCAACTTTTTGAGCCTTAGGAGCTGGGGTGTTGACTTTCGGCAACGCCTTCCCTGCCTCAGCATCCAATGCTATCCGACGACTCATCTCCACCGCTTCACGGTTTTTCCGAACGTCTTCCTGGCGAACTTCTTCACTCTTTGCATGACGTGTTTTACGCAGTACGGTGTGTTTCTCTAAGATCGCTGTGCGCTCAGCCTCCGAGAGAGCATCTGTCCACTGCTGCAAGGCACTGATATCCGATTCGTCCAATGACGAAAGGGTTGAGGACACTTCCAATTCCAAGGCCTTCGCCTTTGCCAGTACGACACCAGCAGGAAGCCCGACTTTCTTTGCAAATTCAGATAATCTCATTCGACTTATTCCCCTTTAGCATCCACCACTGCGCGAGCACGTGCATAAACATCCTGCACCAGCTCGTCTGAGAGTTCAATCTGACTCTGGAAATACGCCAATTCTGCGGTTAAGATACCTTCAGGTGTGTGGAAACCTTTTTCAAAAATACGTTCAGCCAATTCCACCGGAATATTCAGATCTGTAGCAAGAGCCTGAATCATCTTCATCCGCTTGTCTTCGAAAGTTTGAGAATCCAATTCTTCCTGAACGGGTTCGTCAAATTCCGGGTCCTGATCTGCCGAGATCATAATCTTCCACCCCGTCAGACGCATTGCCAAGCGGACATTCTGTGCCGAACGACCGATCGCCAAGGACAACTTATCGGCTGGCACCGTCACGTAAACCGTATGAGCATCATCATCAACATCAATCGTTGAGACAACTGCCGGCTTCAATGCCTCACGTACAAATTCTTCCGGATCATCGCTGTAGCGCACCACGTCCAACTTCTCATTGTTGAGTTCCTGAACAATTGCACGGACGCGATTACCCTTTGTGCCAATACAAGCACTTGCAGGATCAATGCGTGAGAACGGATCAAGCGAACGCACTGCCACCTTTGAGCGGCGGCCGGGATCACGAGCAATCGACACAATTTCAACCGAACCATCAGCCACTTCCGACACTTCCTGGCGGAAGAGAGCCTTGACGAATTCCGGGCAAGCGCGCGAAAGCGTCACTGCAGGACCAGATGTTTCGTTTTGCACACGCAACACATAAGCCCGCACGGTGTCGCCAACACGATACTCTTCCATTGGGAGGCATTCCTTGGCAGGCATCACGGCTTCCGTCTTACCTAATTCAATAAAGACATCGCGACGCGCAATCAACTTTACCGAACCCGAAACAATTTCGCCTTCGCGATTCTTATATTCATTGTAGATATTGGCACGTTCTGCTTCACGAATCTTCTGCATGATGGTCTGCTTTGCAGTTTGCGCTGCAATGCGACCCAATTTCGAGGCTGGCATTGAAATTTTAACCGTGTCACCTTCGTTCACGTTTGGATCAAAACGACGAGCCTGTTCAACAGTCACAATACCAAAGCCATGCGACGAATCCGAAACAGCGTAAACGTCCCACGCTTTGATTTCAAGCGTCTTACGATCAATACGCACCTTGAAATCTGCCGACACACGCGTATTCTTGCGTGCGGCCTGTTCTACCGAACTTTCAATGGCCTGCAACACGGTTTCGCGATCAACACCGCGCTCACGTTCCAAGTAGGTTACAACTGCTTCTAACTCTGTGCTTGTTGCCATTGTTCAGGCTCCTTTTCTTTCAACTAAAAAAGCGCGAGCATACGCTCACGCCTCTACTTCCAAATAGAAAACTGTGAAACTATAGCATATTTCCAGTTAAATTGTCAAACGTGAAAGTTTAACATCTTCATATTTGAATATTGCACAATGTAACCACGAGGGTAAGAAGAGTGACTTTCAGAGGAAAGAATGCCGAAAAGGAAAGAGTAGAATGCATCATTCTACACGCCAGTTTCTGATGACGCATCCACAAGTTGCAAGTGCAATTGCCATAGTGCAACAATGAAAAGAATCGGCAATAACATCTCGCTGCACTCTTCAAAAACCTTGCATCCAAAGAGGGTCGGTTCCGGCAAAAGTTCACCATATCGTTTGGAATAACGGCTCGGGAAGCGATCCACGATTTGAGAGAGAATGCCGAAACCACCGAACGTTGCCAGCGTCCAATAGAATGCATCCCCTTTGAAGAAGCCGACAACCATTTGCCGGATATGTTTCACCAGAAGTGATACCGCAATTATGATTAAAACCAGCAAAATACCCCCTACTATAATCTTTTCAGAGAGCGGATTGGCGGGGTTTGTAAAGAAACGTATTTTGACGGCTGTCGTATCATGAGCCGTTAACCAATGCTGTGCGCCCATTTCACGTACAAGTGCCACGCACCATAAGAAAGCTATTGCCAGAAAACTGCGTCTGCGAGAGGTGTGAAGATGGTCTTTTGAAAAGTACGCCAGAGCGACAAAGGAGAGCAGATAAGCGCAATAGGTCCCGATTTCAATCACGATATTCTCATCTGCATCATACGGACCGAGAAACCAACGAAATGCATAGGCTGTCCCTATTAGGACGGCTAAAAGTAGCAAAGCCAACATAGGCGAGAAAAGAAACAATTTTGCATAACGTTTCATACGTGAGTTCCTTAACGTTTGCATTATTGTAACATAATAGCTGTTCTATTTTATCTTTCGCCAAATGATTTGACATACGTACTGAAACACTCGTTGAAACACGCTCTTATCCAAAATAAAGACGACCCTCGTTGAAGGGTCGTCCTTATTGATTCCGTTTTTATGGGACATGCGATTAGCGGCAGCAGAAATAAAGTACACCTGCGACCACAGCTGAACCAATCACACCGGAAACGTTCGGTCCCATCGCGTGCATGAGAAGGAAGTTCGTGGAATCATATTCCAAGCCCACCTTGTTCGACACACGGGCAGCCATCGGCACAGCCGAAACACCTGCAGAGCCAATCAACGGATTGACCTTTTCCTTGCAGAAAACGTTCATTAACTTCGCCATCCAAACACCACCAGCGGTACCAACACCAAAGGCAATCACGCCGAGCACCAAAATGCCCAGGGTTTCAAAGTTCAGGAACTTTTCAGCTGCGAGTTTGGAACCCACGGAGAGGCCGAGCAGAATGGTCACAATGTTGCAGAGGCCATTTGCCATCGTGTCAGAGAGACGATCCACCACACCACATTCCTTTGCGAGGTTACCCAACATCAGCGCACCGATTAAGGGGGCTGCAGAAGGAAGGAAGGCGGCACAGAGCAAGAGCACGGTCAAGGGGAAGAGTACCTTTTCGGTCTTCGTCACCGGGCGCAACTGCTTCATCTTGATGAGGCGTTCACTCTTGGTGGTCAACGCCTTCATAATCGGCGGCTGAATTACCGGCACGAGGGCCATGTAAGAATAGGCTGCCACAGCGATTGAACCGAGCAGGTCGGGCGAAAGCTTCGTGGTCAACCAGATTGCGGTCGGGCCGTCCGCACCACCGATAATACCGATGGAGGCAGCATCCGTAATGAAGAAGTTGATACTGTCAAAGCAAAGCGTCAAGGCGAGTGCACCGAGCAATGCGGTGAAGATACCGAGCTGAGCGGCAGCACCGAGAAGCGCCGTACGGGGGTTCGCAATCAACGGACCAAAGTCAGTCATAGCACCCACACCCATGAAGATCAGAATCGGGAAAAGACCAGAACTGATACCCATTTCAAAAGTGTAGTACAGGAAGCCACCGGGTTCCACAACGTTGCCTAAAGTATCCAGAACCGGAGCGGCTGTCACACCTGCAAAGGGGATGTTGGCAAGCAAACCACCAAAACCGATCGGCAGGAGCAACAAGGGCTCAAACTCCTTAACCAAAGCCAAATAAATCAGGAAGAGGCAAACCACAATCATCAACATTTGGCTGATACCAAAGGGTAATGCCGTCTTTTGATGACTGGCGGGAAGTGCTTCCACACGGGCAGCCGGAGCAGGTTCATCCTTTGCGGTGAATCCCATGATACCCGTTGAATCCCACATACTTGCGATACGGCTCGCTGTCAACTGCCAGTCACCCACCTGATGCGAGTGAATCACACCCGTTACCTGCGGCAAATCAATCTGCTTCCCGACAAGGTCAGGGAACTTCAATTGGCGGCGGCCATGCTTCGGATTCACATAATAGTTGTAGGGTTCATACTCCTCCTTCACGGCACCAGGAGTTTCATCCGTGGTCATAAAACCATTGGTGACGTGAATATAAGAACCATGCAACTGGACATCCGTATCATTGGTCTTATCTTCAAAGGCTTCCGTATTGGCCTGCAACAATTGACGACGTAATTTCACCAACTGCACCGTTGATTGAATGCCGGCAAACTTATCCGTCACTTCAGGAGCTGCAGGCTCTGCAACAGCTTGCGCTACAGGTTCAGCAGCCACAGGCGTTGCTTCAGGTGCCTGTGCAAACGCACAGACACTCATCAGCATTGCTGCCACTAATGTCACATATTTCGCCATTGGATTCTTCCTCCTATGGATTTTACATCGTGGCGAGCGTATCGCCCGCATTAAACTTGTCACCGTTGTTGACAGCGATTGAGGCCACCACACCATCCTTAGGAGCCTTGATGGGCATTTCCATCTTCATCGCTTCAATCACGAGGATTTCGTCATCCTTCTTCACGGCAGTACCGGCAGGTGCGGTAATGCGCAACACCAAGCCAGGGACAGGAGCGGTAATCGCTTCGCCTGTAGCAGCAGCGGTGGCTGCCGGTGCGGCTACCAAACCATCTGCGACCGAGTAGTCGTAGGCAGTACCATTGACAATTGCCTTGCCATCCTTAAGTTCCACACCGTAAGCCTTGCCATTCACCGTCACGGTGCAAGCACCACCAGCGGTCGCCGTCTTAGGCTTTTCATTCAAGCGGATGCCGAGCGGAGCATTGGCCGGATCCTTGAGGTAAGCAATGCCCTTTTCAAGACAGGAAGCAGCGATGAAGACATTCTCATCCGTCACGGGCAAGCCGGCATCCGTCAGCATCTTTTCTGCAGCAGCACGGCCCTTCTTCGGATCGGCGTCATTGATTTCAAGCACGGTCTTCTTGGTTGGCTCAAGACCGAGCTGTTCAGCTGCAATCTTCACCACTTCCGGATCGGGAGCCGCAGGGGTCTTACCGAAGTAGCCGAGCACCATCTTGCCATAACCGGGAGCGATCTTCTTCCACTTGCCGAACATCACATTGTTGAAAGCCTGCTGGAAGTAGAACTGCGACACAGGCGTCACCGATGTGCCAAAGCCACCGCAACGCACCGCATCATACATTTCGTCAATCATCTGATCATACTTGTCCATCAAACCGTTATCACGCAACATCTGCGTATTGGCAGTCAAGGCGCCACCGGGCATCGGCGACCAGATGATCACAGGGCTGGCGGAAAGTGCTTCCGGCGGGAGGAAGTAGTCCTTCATTGCTTCCTTGAAAGCTTCTTCTGCGCCACGAATCTTATTGATATCAATATCCAAATCAAATTCAGAACCGCGCAGCGCATGCCACATCGTAATGATGTCAGGCTGGCAGGTGCCGCCGGAAACCGGAGCCATCGAGAGGTCAATACCATCTGCGCCGCCTTCCAAAGCAGCGAGGTAACAGGTCAAGCCGTTGCCAGCCGTTTCGTGCGAATGGAACTGAATATGGGTGCCACCGGGCAACAGCTTGCGAGCCATCTTAATGGTTTCATACACAGTGCGAGGAGCGGTCGTACCCGATGCATCCTTGAAGCAAACACGATCAAAGGGAATCTCTGCCTTCAAGATCTGTTTGATACGTTCTGCATAGAACTCAGGCGTATGAGCACCTTTATTATCCACGCCTGGAGGCAATCCCATCATTGTGACCACGACTTCGTGCTTCAAGCCGGCATCATGAATGCACTGACCCGACCACTTCAAGTTGTTTACATCGTTGAGTGCGTCAAAGTTACGAATCGTCGTCATGCCATGCTTCTTAAACATATCGGCATGCAACTTGATGATGTCAGAGGGCTGGCTATCCAAGCCCACCACATTCACACCGCGTGACAACGTCTGTAAATCGGCTTCCGGGCAGGTCTTGCGGAAAGCATCCATTACATCAAAAGCATCTTCACGGCAGTAGAAGTAGCAGCTCTGGAAGCGAGCACCACCACCTGCTTCAAACCAGCGGATACCGGCATCATAAGCCACCTTGACGGCAGGCATAAAATCTTTGGAGAGAACACGAGCACCATAAACCGACTGGAAACCGTCGCGGAATGCGGTGCACATAAATTTGATTTTCTTGCTCATTCGTTATCCAACTTTCTGCGTAGTGTTTTTAAGGTGTGATTTGAAAAGCGTTAGCGGCGATTATTTGCCACGGCAATGGCGATGGCAATCGCGGTGTCATCCGATGCAGGCTTTGCCACCGGCTTCTTTTGAACTGGCTCCGGAAAGAGATTCAAGCGGGGCGCAATCTTGCCCATTAATCCGGTAACAAACGACAGGAGCGCCAAAAAGCCAACGGCAATTCCCATTCCTGCCACGAGAAGAACTAATCCTTGTTGAAGCATGTTTAACCTCTTTACGTCTTATGGCGTCCGCCAATACAAAAAAATCACGCCCATTATAGCATAACCTTCCCCCCTTGTGCCGACACCTTTTGTTAGTTTTGTGTTAAAAGTCCCATACAAATGTAGCGGCAATTATGAACATCCCGTTACATAATCTCTATCAGGGGTATCAATCAACGCTCTGTAGCCGATGTGCCTCTCTTCCAATGCACAGGCAGAACAACCTACTGCGCACACTGAAGAAAACCACTCGAGAGCTTTACGGTATAGCTCAGAGTCACACCAACGTCTGCCATACGCCGATGGCGAAAAGCTCCGACACCCTCATCAATCCACCTCCACTTTCTCCGGAAGCAACATCCTGACACACTTTTAAGCATTTCAGGATGCCTTCTAAAACTTCTTGAATGCTGCTTTTGAAGTGAATAGTGTAATTAAAAATGTTTCTAAACACCCTTTTCTTTAGGATAACATATATTCAGCGCTTTGGCAAATTTCTGGAGTAAAATAGTCTGAAAACAGGAATCAAAAGGAATAAAATTGAGGCATTTGAGGCGAGTTTAACGGTCCAACGAGGGCCTCGCGCAGGGTGAACGAGGGCCTCACTCGACCTCAACGAGGCCCTCGCGCAAGGTGGACGAGGCCCTCG
>JAFTHG010000133.1 GCA_017457555.1 Kiritimatiellia bacterium
GATGGACGCCAAACCATCGTTTCTGTTCCACAAACGTTACGCACACTCTTCACAGAGAGCGGTCCCTTCGCATCTGGGCACACCGAATTAGCCATTTTAGGTGATGTGATCAATCCTGAAAAAATTACGTTCTCTGGAAAAACACAGGACGACACCATCGCACTCTCGCGCCAACAAGGACTTTGGAATCTCACTACACCTGTTGAATTACCGGCCGACACAATCGCTGTCAATCAGTTACTGCAAACCGTTCTTGCGCTAACAGGTGACCTCACCGAAGATATCACACTGAATGAGACCAACCGCTTATGTACCCTCTCCTTTGAAACGAAAACACAGAGCGTTCCGATTGTAATTGCTTGTTATCAAACGCCTCGTCCGAATGAACTGTTGGTACATCGCCCAGACACGAATCGGCTATATACGCTCCCTATGGCGACCTGCCCAACCTCACTGTTCAATCCAAAGACATTAAATCGCACCTTATTGGATCGTACCATTCTCTCTCTTCCCGCAGATTCCATTCGCCGAATTACGGTTCAATGCAATGGTGCTGTCACGGAAACCATCTCTCGGCTTCCCCAGTCCTCAGACTGGACGACTGATGTTCCCCAAGGTGCTTATGTCAATCCTGCTTCAATCGATGCGTGGTTAACAGCCTTTGCCGACCTGCAAGCAGAAACTATTCTAGGGGACACAACAGCAGAAAGTACAGCACTCGCCACCTACCACCTCGATACACCAGCCAAACGGATTATCTTAGATTTGGATGGACGGTCAGAACAACTCCGGCGCATCTTACACATTGCTTCGCAGCCGACAGAAAACGGTTTGATCCCTGTTATGATTCAGGGGCGTCCACTGATTTATGCCGTAACACCGGCAGCACTAACACCCTTTGACACCACGCTGACCACTGGAGTACGTGCACAATGAGCTGTCACGTAACCCTTGATGCTCTTTACGAAGCAGCCTTTCTTACGGATGAACAATTCCGGATCTTAGACTGCAACGACCGCGCAATTGAATTGCTGCGTGTGACATCAAAGGCGATGTTGATTGGACGCTCTATTGCCGATTTCCCTTCCGAAAATACGCTCGCAGATGAATTCCCGACCTATTTGAAAGAACGCTTGACCGCCGTGCCATTTGTCGTTATTGAATGTCGGATTCCTCGCGATGACGGTTCGCTTTTCTGGGCCGAAACGGTAACACATCAACTCTCTGAAACCACCTACTTGGTAACATTCCGTGACGAGTCCGCTCGTATTGACAGTCTGCATCGGGCAGAAGATGCTAATGAACGCTTACGTGCAGCCATTCGCGACAGAATGGAATTCGTTTCAAATGTGTCACACGAATTGCGAACCCCGCTCACCTCAATGTCGTATGCATTAACCAATATGCTCCGTGGCATTTGTGGAACGCTCCCGGAAAAGGCCATCGGTTACTTGGAACGGCTTCACGTAGACGTCAAACGCCTGATGACAACCGTCAATGATTTATTGGACTTGCGGCAAATGGAAAATGGCACGTTAACCCTGCATTGTGCCACAATCCCCCTTTTAACACTCTTAAAAGAAGCCGCAAATGCATTAATGATTCAGGCAGAGATGAAGCATCAATCTATCACAATCACATCTTCTCCTGAATGTTACGTCACAGCGGATCGACACAAAATTGAACGCGTTTTCTTCAACATTTTCTCCAATGCCGTAAAGTATACGCCCGAAAATGGCGCCATCTGCGCGTGGATTGAGTCTCAGGAAAACACAGTCACCGTACATATTGACGACAACGGCATCGGCATTCCTCCGGAAGCTTTACCACGCGTATCCCAACGTTACTTCCGTGTGGGTGACCATGTCGCCGGCACTGGACTCGGCCTCTCTATTGTCCGAGAGATTACGGAACTCCACGGCGGGCAATTTTCGGTCGTGTCGCCTGTGCCGAATACAACACAAGGTACACGAATCTCAATTACCTTGCCGCGTTGTCCGGCTCCAGACTTGTTTATTGTCACTCACGAAACAACTTTTTCTGAAATGGTACAGGCTGCATTACGGCCTTTAGGATTCACCTGTCACACACTTTCAGAAGAACATTTTATCCTTAATCAAGCCGCATTCTCTGCGACATCGAAATTCATCTTTGATGGACAGTTGTCAGATGCCGCAATCAGTGAGATGGTCTGTAAGATACGGCGCCGCCCGGATTCTGCCCAAAGCGCAATCCTAATCTTAACTGATGCAATGGAACCGCTCCTCAAACGTGAATTTGCACGCTGGCGTGTTTTAGTGCGTTCGCGTACAATCGTTCCTGAAGAACTACGCACGCTCATTGGCAATTAACCTCATTATGGACAATCTTCCGATTTTATCAGGATTTCAAATACGCTCATCGCTTCTGGAAACGGAAACGACGCTCGTTTGGCGTGCGTATCAGAAAAATTTAGAGCGTCAGGTTCTTATTACTGAATTTAAACCAGAAGTTGAATCTAATACGCTGCAACGTCGGCAACTCTTTGAAGCGATTCGTACCCTTTCAAACTTCAAAACAAGTCTTTTTCCTGATGTAATCGACATTCTCTGCAAGAACGATCGCGTCTACATCATTCTTGAAGACGCCAATATTACCAACATCCTGGCACTCTTAAACCGGCAACGGTTAAATGCAGAGCAATTGACTCAACTGGCTATGCAGCTTGCAGAAGGGTTTATGGTGTTGCAAGAGCATGGGCTCATCTATGGTGCATTCTCCCCCAAACGCTTCTTCCTTACAGAGGATTCCGCGCCCATTCTTCCTGCGATTACATTCATTCGAAAAGGGAATTCCCTTTCAATGGATACCTACCAAGCCGAATTCGCCCCAAAAGATGTCGTCTGGTTCTCACCAGAACAAAGCAATCCCGCAACCGTAACGCTCGATACGCGCACCGATATCTTCTCGGTTGGACTTTCCTTGTATGCGTTAGCTACCGGGCAAATCCCCTTCGGTTTATTGCAACCTGAGGCGATTCCTGAAGCAAAATTATCCCATACAGTTCCTTCTCCCTGTGATATCAGCCCTAATTTCCCACCTCCGCTTGCCGCAGTGCTTGCCAAAATGACACAACGCGATCCGCTCAATCGCTACAACGATTGGGATGAAGTTCGTTTTGCGCTCTACCAGGCACAACGTGGCATTTACCCTGACGATCCCTCACCTGAAACCTCCGTTATTGCGCCACCGCGGAAGGATGCCGCCGCCAAAGCAGGAAAAACAATCCGGCTCTCGGTTAAAGCATTACGAAAATACCGCACTCAGCAGAAACCTCCCCGTTCAGCCGCCACTTATCTTTTAGGCATGGCGATTGGCCTTATCATTTTAATCTTTATTGCCCTCACCCTATTTTTGTGGAGTTACACACGATGACTATCAAAGAACGATTACAGACGCTTCGTGAAACAATCCTTTATCACGATCGCCTTTACTATGTAGAAGCCCGTCCGGAAATTGCTGACGTTGAATACGATCGCCTTTGGACCGAGTTGGAACGTCTTGAAGCGGAGCATCCGGAGCTCATCACCCCCGATTCTCCTACGCAGCGTGTCAGTGGTGATCCTATTTCTGGCTTCACGAAAGTGCGCCACAATCCACCCATGCGCAGTCTGGATAAAACATACGATCGTGAAGAGTTACATCAATTTGACGCTTTCCTGCATGAAAAGATGCCCGATGAAGTCTGGGATTATACGGTTGAGCCCAAGGTGGATGGTCTCTCTCTCTCCCTGCTTTATGAACATGGGAAGCTCGTCCGTGCGGCAACCCGTGGCAATGGCGAGGTCGGCGATGACATTACTGCAAACGTTCGTACCATTCGTTCGATTCCGCTCTCAATTCCGACAGATGTACCACTTGTGGAAGTCCGTGGTGAGATTTACATGACCCGTGAGGGATTTCTCGAATTGAACCAACGTGAAGAAGAAGCCGGCCGTGAACCCTTTGCCAATCCACGCAATGC
>JAFTHG010000134.1 GCA_017457555.1 Kiritimatiellia bacterium
CAAATCTGAGGTCACACCATGATAATCATCTGGATTCCACGTGGTCAGCACCTCCCGCAACGTCCGCGCACGACCATCATAGAGATAGGGCGCAGTGCGCCAGACTTCATTCAACGTCGGCACGTCAAACTTCTGCCCCACTTCATCACGTGTGCCCAGCCCCAGGTCATATAAGGGCGATTTCGAACCATCCGTTGGATCCACTGCGGCGGTAAAGAAGGCGTCCGGCTTGTGACAACGCGCGCAATCGCCCTTATTCGGATCATCAAAGATGGCCTTACCACGAGCGATGGCAGCCGCATTTTCCGGACGGTTCCACGGAGACTGTTGCGCCTTCATGCTCAGCACATAGGCGTCAATACACTTGGCATCCTCTTCGCTCACAGCGCAGAACTGAATATGACGAAAACCGGCGCGGTTACAATGCTGCATATCTTTGCGAATGCCCGTAATCATTGTCGGCGGCGTCCAGCCACTCAAATAGAGCGTCTTACTCTGCTTCGGATTACCGATACCATCATTCAACAGGTCCCAGTTCAAACCATCCACGAGCCCATCCGGGTGACACGAGGCGCAACTCTGCCAATTTTGAAAGCACTTGGTGCCGTCATTGAAAAGCATTTCGCCACGCAATTCCTTATTGGCATCCAAATCCGCCAACGCTTCACCATTGAGCGGCGTCACCTTCGGACGCACCACACGCTTCTCCTTAAAGGCGATCTCAACCAACGCATCAGCGAAATGACACACGGCATACACACGGTCATTCGTTGCCACCACGCCACGCGGCCCATCCGCTTCAAAAGAATAACGGCGACGGATCCCCGTCAGGAAAGAGAGGTCATTATGCACCTCGTCGGCAGACATCGTGACCTCCGTCACCTTCTTTCCGGCGGCTGCATCCTCCAGACGGCGATGAAGGGCTGCGCGGTCAATGATGCTGATTTCACGGGATCCGGCATGGGTCACTACCACACTCGCACCATCCGGCGTAACCGTCACGCCCCAAGGATTCGCGGCACCGAGATCAATATCATCCAAAAGCACCGTGTTGACGTAAGCCCCTGTCACGCCATCAAAGATGGACAACGCCGCAGTATTCATCCAACCGCGCTCCAACTGCGTTGTAGGCAGCTGATAACGCGCCTGTGTGTGCGTGACATAGATGTGCAGACCATCCGGCGAAGCTGCCACACCTCGCACCCCCGTCGAACCATCCGGTAATGCTAAAGTCGCGACAACCTTAAACGTCGCCGTATCAATCACCGACACCTTTGAAGAAACCGTTTGAACCGGTTCAGTCGCATTATCCGGTAACATATTGATTACAAAGAGCAACTTACCATCCTTGCCCAAAGCACATCCATGCGTTTCACGCACACACGTTACAGTATTCAGAAGTGCAAGCGTCTGCGCATCATACTGCTGCACCGTAGCATCAAAGCGGTTACACACATAAACAAAGCGGCCATCCGGCGACACAATCGGCGCCATCGGGCGGTTACCTGTCACTACAGAGTCCCCGCCCTCCTTGAACAGACGCCCCTCATTGCCATCCTCAGCCGTGTAATAAATCGGACC
>JAFTHG010000135.1 GCA_017457555.1 Kiritimatiellia bacterium
GCTCTATCATTGTAAAGCCCCTGCTAAAAGCAGAAAATTTCATCTATCCACCTCTCACGTTTACAGATAGTATAGAGGAAAAATCGTAATAAGGAAAGAAAAAAGTGAATTTGTTCTCCTAAATGTATGGATGAAGATGCTTTTAACAATACTTTTAGCATTCATATGGTGTAATACATCCAACCTCAACCAGCAAACGTCCATAAAAAATTAGAATTCAATGAGAGGTTTTATCTCGTTTACAGTTACTTTAATTTGACAAGAATGCCACTCAAAGAAAAAGCTTGTCGCTTTATCTATTTTCAAGATCTCAACTAAGAAACCTGGGCTCTCATTGGACATAATCTAAATATGTATATCTAACTATTGCGTACTCCTTCTATCATATTGGTATTAAAAGCCAAAGAAAAACGAATGCTGTTACGGATAATCGCTCTAAAACAGAAAATCGCTTGGAGATAGAGAAAGACGCAATATTGCTTACAACGACGGAAGATATCATTAATTTGACATCTGTTACGTCCGCGAGGTACTTACACGATATGACTAATGATTTTTGATGAAGTTTTGTCACATAACTTTAATGCGTAGCTTGAAGATTTGAAATCAAACCATATAGATGCGAAAAATAATGTCTATATTTTCTACACTTGCGGTTATAACGACCACTTCTTTATGGAGGAACGACTGCACGGAGAAACCTCACGTGAAACCTATATTGCTCAGTACCTCTTCTTCCGAGTTGGCTAAATCTGCAGAAGACAACATAGAGATGAAAACAGAGAACTCCCCTACAACAACGCTTCCATTCACTTTATTCAACACTCGTTACATCTTTCAAAAGTTTTCCCAAAAAGAATAAGAACAAATTTAACAAGAAAACAGTTTATAACAAAAATAAAGAAACGGCACCTCATACGAGATGCCGTTTGTTGCAAGATAGGTCAATGAACTTATTCTGCAATTTCTGCAGGTTCAGGTGTTGTCTCTGCTACCGGAGTGGCAGAAACCCATTCAAGAACGCACATCTCTGCAGCGTCGCCACGACGGGCACCAATTTTGGTGATGCGGGTATAACCGCCATTGCGACCGTCAAGAGCTGGGACAACCGTATCAAAAAGCCGCTTGGTCGCTTCGGGGCTACGCAAACGAGCAGCAGCAAGACGACGAGCAGCGAGAGTACCCTTGCGAGCAAGAGTCACCAACTTCTCAGCATCCTTACGAGCCTGCTTGGCTTTCTTAAGCGTGGTCGTGATTTTGTCATTGATCACCAATGCAGCGCAGAGCATACGAATCAACTGCTCGCGGTGTTCAGGACTACGTCCAAATTTTTTATTAAGGCGTTTATGACGCATGGTAAGTGTTCCTTAGTGAAGCACGGTTCAATCGTTAATCTTATCAAGGAGGTTTGGATCAAACTTGTACCCGAGGCAAAGCCCCATTTCCTGAAGTTTGTCCTTAATCTCGGTGAGGGACTTTTTCCCGAAGTTGCGATACTTCAGCATTGCAGCTTCGTCCTTCATGACCAACTCGCCAACCGTCTTGATGTTTGCGCTGTTAAGGCAGTTTGCCGAACGCACAGAAAGCTCAATTTCGTTGACGCTCATATTGAGTTTACGACGTAATTCTTCCTGCTCGGAACTATCCGACTTGGAAGGCGTTTCAAACTCAATGGAGTCATCTTCGGTGATGAAGACACCGAGGTGCTGACAAAGGAGTGCTGCACTGGTCTTAATCGCCTCGTCCGGAGAGACACGGCCGTCTGTCCAAACATCCAAAATGAGTCTTTCATAGTCCGTGCGCTGACCCACGCGGGTATTCACCACATCGTAGTTAACACGTGTCACGGGCGAGAAAGCGGAATCAATCGGGATTACCCCAATATCAAAAGAGGGATCTTTATTGCCTTCTGCAAGGCAGAATCCACGGCCAACACCGACCAAGGCTTCCATCTTCAACACACCGTCGGTATCCAACGTAGCAATCACCTGATCGGGGTTCAACACCTCAATCGAGTTGTCCACGGTGAAATCGGCAGCCGTAATCACACAAGGACCCCTCTTGTTCAGAGAGAGCCAACGTGTATCACGCGTAAAACTTTTCAGCAAAACGCGCTTCAGATTCAGCACAATGTCAGTTACGTCTTCGGAAATACCGGGCAATGAGCAAAACTCATGCGCAGCTCCATCAATCTTGATGGCCTTAATTGCAAACCCCTCGATCGAGGAAAGGAGCACGCGGCGCAACGAGTTACCGATGGTACGACCATAACCGATTTCAAACGGTTCAACGGTATAACGTGCATACGTTTCGGTAGCCGTGGCGTCATCGCGAACGATACGGGTGGGCATTTCAAAGCGACTCAAACGAATCGGCATAATGTTCCGTCCTTTCTGACGAGGGCTACACAGGTGCCACACCCATGTAGCCCGATGGGGCAACAGTTGGATTAGCGAGAATACAATTCGACGATAAGCTGAACGTCAATATTTTCCGGAATTTCAGCACGCTCAGGAACACTGAGCAAGGTTCCAGTCATATTCCCCTCATCCCACTGCAGCCAGGAAGCGAGCGTTGCACGCGGGTTCTTGAGGGATTCGACAATGACGCTCATCGTGCGATCTTTTTCGCGCACACCAATCGTCTGACCAGGCTTCACAATGTAGGAAGCAATATTGCAGACCTCACCATTTACGGTGATATGGCAGTGGGAAACAAGCTGACGAGCCGCTGCACGCGTCGGTGCCAGACCTAGGCGATAAACCACATTGTCCAAACGGGTTTCGCAGAGTTGGAGAAGAATATCACCTGTCTTGCCCTGCTTCGCTTTAGCACGCTCAAAGAAAATGCGGAACTGACGTTCAAGCATACCATAGATGTACTTGGCCTTCTGCTTTTCACGAAGCTGCACGCCATATTCAGAGAGCTTACGGCGCTTATTAGCACCATGCTGTCCGGGAGGATTCTTACGCTTTTCAAGCACCTTGTCGGGCCCATAAATAGGCTCGCCAAAGCGACGGGAAATCTTGGTACGGGGACCTGTATAACGAGCCATGAATTAGACCCTCCTACGCTTACGCGGACGGCAACCATTGTGAGCCACAGGTGTGCAGTCCTTGATGCACGTTACATGAATGCCAACAGACTGGATTGCACGAACTGCAGATTCACGACCTGCACCGGCACCCTGAATACGAACTTCGACTTCATGCATGCCACGGGCATAAGCCGTACGGGCAGCATCCTGCGCTACCATCGTAGCAGCGAACGCTGTTGACTTACGGGATCCCTTGAAGCCAGCCTTACCAGCAGAACTCCAAGAGATAACACCACCGCGGGCATCAGCAATCGACACCAAAGTGTTGTTATACGTCGCACGGATAAAGGCAATGCCAGCCGGCATAACCTTGGCTTTCGATTTTTTCTTTGCGGCCTCGGCATCCGCAGCAGCCGCTGCAGGATCTGCCGCGAGGATAGCTTGAGCCTCACTCATCGCGGGCTTCTGCTCCTCAACGGGGGCCTGTTCTTTAATTTCTTCGCTCATGTGCACTCTCTAAGTGGATTACTTCTCACGAACGGTGGAAACCGTCTTCTTGGCGCCCTTACGTGTACGGGCGTTCGTCTTGGTGCGCTGACCACGGCACGGGAGGCCGCGTTTGTGGCGATAACCACGATAGGTACCAATGCTCATCAGGCGACGAATATTACCGGAAACTTCACGACGAAGATCGCCTTCAACGCGATAGTTTTCCTGAATATAAGTAACAATCTGACGGATTTCGTCTGGCGTAAGTAGATCAGCCTTCTTGCCGATCTCAATCTTGCACGCTTCAACAATGTCCATTGCCCGTTTCGGGCCAATTCCGTGAATGTACCGCAAAGCATACTCGATACGCTTGCTGCCAGGGACATCCACACCCATCAATCTCGGCATGTCTTTTTCTCCGGTTTAACCTTGACGCTGTTTGTGGCGGGGATTCGTGCAAATAACACGCACGACACCTTTGCGCCGAATAATACGGCACTGTTCACAAATACGTTTGACAGAACTACGAACTTTCATGGCCTGTTCCTTTTCAGAATGAGTGGAATAGTATACCGCATCTTGCGGTCGTCTGTCCACAACAAAAAGCAGAAATTTTAACTTTTCATCCAATCTGCCGACCAAGGGTCAACTTCATACCAAGGAGTTAAAATCTCTGCCCCATCTTTGAGCACCGCCACGGTATACTCAAAGTGCGCGGTCGGGAGACCGTCCCGCGATACAACTGTCCAACCATCAGAGAGCACGCGAACGGCCGCTTTGCCGAGGTTGACCATCGGTTCAATGGCCAGAGTCATTCCTTCATGCAAAATCGGTCCCTTGCCCGGTTTACCATAATTCGGCACCGGAGGGTCTTCGTGGAGGTGACGCCCCACGCCGTGACCGGTGTATTCTCTGACTACCGTGCATCCGCCCTCTGCGACCGTCTTCTCCACAAGATATGAAATATCCGACAGGTGGACTCCGGGCCGTATAGCCTTTACGGCCGTTTCAAGGGACTGTCGGGTGACGCGCAATAACCGGCGAACTTCGGTAGTAGCAGCTTTGGCACCACCAACAACAACAGTTCGAGTGTTGTCGCCGTAGTAGCCGTGGTACGAACCGCAAACGTCAAGGCTTACAATGTCCCCGCGCTGGAGGACGCGTGCGCCGGGGATGCCGTGGATAACCTCTTCATTTACGGAAATACAAAGTACTCCAGGATAACCATTATATCCCAGACAACCAGAGCAAGCAGTACCATCACCTAATGTCGTAAGATACGCACGGGCGAAAGTATCAATCTCTCCGGTGGTTACTCCAGGTCGAACACGATCACAACATGCATTCAGAAGGTTGGCCATCATTCGACCAACCGTCCGCATATGAATCATTTCTTCTGGAGCAATCAATTTAATCATAAAATCAACAAATTATAGCATTAACCGCGAATTTTTTGAAGTGCGGCTTGCGTTTTCCATGCCAAATCATCGCTTGAGCCATCAATCGTGACGAGTTTTTCAGCACCACGATAATATTCAATCAACGGAAATGTCTGTGCGGCATAGACTTCCAAACGGTGTTGAACCGTTTCGGGCTTATCGTCTTTACGGATAATCAATTCTGCTGAGCAGTTGTCGCAAATACCATCCTGCTTGGGCGGCAGGGTATCAACATTAAACCCAGCACCACAAGCGGGACAAACACGACGCCCCGAAATACGACGAATCACGACGTCATCTGGAACATCCAATAACAGGGCGCAACGCAACATAACCCCCACACGGGCCATCATTCCGGCCAAGATCTCTGCTTGAGGTACATTGCGCGGAAAACCATCAAGCAACAGGGTCTGCGTTTTCGTGTCAGCACGAACCACGTCTTCAATCATTTCTGCAATGAGTTCGTCCGGCACTAGATTACCAGTGTCCATAAAGGTCTTCGCTTTCATACCTGCTGGCGTGCCGTCCTTAACAGCAGCACGCAACAAGTCTCCAGAAGAAAGATGACGGATGCCTGAAACCTTTGCCAATTCAACAGCAAGCGTTCCCTTGCCCGATCCTGGTGCCCCCAACAGAATAACGATTTCCATAATAGCGACCTCTATTTAGCGACGACCAGCAATACGGCCATGGCGTAAAAAGCCGTCATAGTTACGCATCACCAAGTGTGATTCCAACTGACGCAACGTATCTAAGGCAACGCCAACGATAATCAACAGGCTCGTACCACCAAAGAAGTCCGAAATCGTTCGGGGAATGCTACCTGCCCCGTTGAGAATCAAGGGAATTACAGCGATTGCCAAGAGGGAGAGTGCGCCAATTAGGGTGACACGCGTCATCACACCATCCAAGTATTCTGCAGTGGCCATACCAGGGCGAATGCCAGGGATGTAAGACCCTTCACGCTTAAGACCTTCAGAAATGTTCATCGCATTGAACTGCGTTGCCACCCAGAAGAAGGTAAAGAAGAGGATTAATGCAGCAAAAAGTACGATATGGACGCCAGAAGTCGGTAGGGCGATGGCTTGACCTGCACGCTTAAGAGCCAACGTTATCGTATTGGTTCCTTCAAGGTTACCAAAGAGACCGATCAAAGAAAGGATTGGGCCTGCAAAAATGATCGGCATCACGCCGGCATAGTTTACACGGAGCGGCAAATAGGTCTGACCTCCACCATACGCAACCCCCTTAGCGATTGCACGTGTTGAGTGAATCGGAATCTTGCGTAAAGCCTGCGTAATCGCCACAGTTCCAAGCAACACAGCAAAGCCAAAAGCCAAGAGGAGCAACAATTCCCAAATGCCTGCTTGAGCCTGAGCACCTTCTACATTGAAATAGCGACGAGCAGCTTCAGCAACCGCAGCCGGCAAACGGGAAGAAATGTTGATCATAATCAACAACGACACACCATTGCCAATGCCACGTTCTGTAATTTGATCGCCCAACCACATTACAAACATCGAAGCACCCGTCATTGAAATGATGGTAATGAGATAGAACAAGAAGGGCTGCATAACAACCAATTGCAAGTCCACACCTCCTGTCAAAGCGGCAGGATTGAGCATTGCGCTGGCCATCGCAATAGATTGGACCACGCAAATAGCAATTGTCAACCAACGAATATAAAGGTTTAGAGTCTTACGGCCAGCATCACCTTCGCGTTGAAGACGTCCCAAAGCCGGAATCACGGCAGTCATCAACTGAATGATAATTTGGGCAGAAATGTAAGGCCAAATAGACAGCGTTCCAACCGAGCACTGGGAGAGTGCACCACCGGTGAACGTATCAAACCAACTCACTAGCCCACCGCTCTTTGCAGCATCGGCAAAAGCTTCTTGAAGAACAGAGATTGCAGCCCAGTCCACACCAGGCGTCGGAATCATTGCCAATAAACGCGCAATGGCCACCAAACCAATTGTAAATAAAATGCGTGCACGCAATTCCGGAATCTTAAAAAGGTTCGCAAAAGTTTTGAGCATGACTATCCTCTGGATGCAGGAGCTCTCAACGGGGGAAACCCCCTGAAAAGAAAAGAATCCGGCCACTCTGCGCAAAAGACGCCGAGGGCCGGTATTTTGAACAATTAGATTTGTTCGCAGGTACCGCCAGCGGCTTCAATCTTAGCCTTGGCGGTTGCTGTGAAAGCAGAGACCTTCACTGTCAGCTTCTTGGTCAATTCACCATCGCCGAGAATCTTGATTCCGGCAGTCTTGGCAGAACGATAACCAAAACCTGCTGCGAGCAACACTTCTGTGTCCACCACGGTACCATCATCGAAGCGATTCAATTCGCTCACGTTGATACCATAGAACGGCACGCGGTTTGGATTCTTGAAGCCACGCTTCGGCAAGCGGCGCATCAAAGGCATCTGACCGCCTTCAAAACCGAGCTTCTGCTTGTGACCTTTACGAGCACCCTGACCCTTGTGACCGCGGGTCGAGGTCTTGCCCATGCCGGAACCCATGCCACGGCCAACGCGCTTACGAGACTTGCGTGCACCGGGAGTGTTGGTAAGGGAGGAAAGATCCATTTTGAAAAAGTCCTTTCTTGGGAATCGGGGAAGCAGCTATTACCAGTTGCCTCCCCTGCCCTGATTAAGCACGGAGAGCAGCGATTGCTTCCGCCGAACGCAATTGATGGAGCGCATCGATGGTAGCCTTCACCACGTTAAGGCGGTTCTTGGAGCCGAGAGATTTACCCACGACATCCTTAATGCCTGCAGCTTCAAGAACAGGACGCATTGCGCCGCCACAAATGATACCGGTACCATCCGGAGCGGGCTTCAACAAGACCTTACCGCCATCGCACATACCAAACACTTCGTGAGGAATGGTGGTGCCCTTCATGCAAACCGTGCGCATATTCTTGCGAGCAGCTTCACCACCCTTGCGGATAGCATCGCCAACTTCGTTTGCCTTACCGATTCCGAGACCGACACGGCCGTTGTTATCGCCCACCACAATGATTGCGGAGAAGCTGAAACGGCGACCACCCTTAACCGTCTTAGCGCAACGGTTAACGAACACGGTCTTTTCATCGAATTCGGCCACTTCTTCGCGGTCACGTTTATTACGATCAAACATTAGGCTTCCTCCGTCTTGGCGCTGATCGAGAGGCCTGCTGCAACAGCGGACTCAACGATGGTCTTCACTCGACCGTGGAACTTATAGCCGGCACGGTCGACCACGACAAGCTTAATGCCCTTATCCAAAGCAGCCTTAGCAGCAATCTCACCGAGTGCCTTGGCACCCTCGAGGTTGCACTTCAAGCCGCCCTTAAGGGTAGAGGCAGAAGCCAAAGTGGTGGCGGCAACGTCATCAATGAACTGCACATACATGTAGCGGTTCGAGACAAAGATTGCCATACGCGGACGCGCAGCGGTACCGGCGCTAATGCGACGGCGGATGCGCTTATGACGCGCGGCGCGCTGTTCTTTGCGATTCTTCAAACTCATGGTTATGATTCTCCTAGCCGCGATTAGGCGACAGTCTTGCCTTCCTTACGGCGGATCTTCTCATCCTTGTAACGGATGCCCTTACCCTTATAGGGCTCGGCCGAATAGTACGAACGGATGCGGGCGGCAGCTTCACCAACGACCTGTTTGTCGATACCCTCAACCTTGACATTCACATCACCCGCCACGGTTACCGTGCAACCTGCAGGAATGAGATATTCCTTCGGCGAAGCAAAACCGAGCGTGAGGATTGCCTTGTTACCTTGGACGGCGGCCTTGAAACCCGTACCTTCAATGACGAGTTCCTTAACATAGCCGGTCGTCACGCCTTCAATCATATTCTTGACGAGGGTGCGGGTCAAACCATGGAAGCTCTTTTGCTCGCGCGAATCATCAGCACGAGTTACCGTAACCACAGTGCCTTCAACCGCGACCGTGATGCCTTTCTGGAACACACGGGAAAGTTCCCCCTTGGGACCCTTAACAGTCACTTCATTGCCATTGGCGACCGTGATAGTCACGCCAGCAGGAATGGTGACAGGCTGTTTACCGATACGAGACATTGTGTTAGCTCCTTACCAAATGGTGCAAAGCAATTCGCCACCGAGCTTGCGCTCACGGGCGGTCTTGCCGCTCATAATACCGCCAGAGGTGCTGAGCACAGCCGTGCCCAAACCACCAAGAACGGTCGGAATATCGGTATAGCCGCAGAAACGGCGCAAACCCGGGCGGGAAATGCGTTCAAGGCCACGGATGGCGGGTTCTGCCTTATCGCTGTACTTCAGCTCAATGGTGAGCGTACGCTTAACATCACCGATCATCGTGTAATCTGCGATGTAGCCTTCTTCCTTCAACACGCGGGCAATTTCACCCTTAATGCGCGATCCGGGCATACTCACTTCGGGGTGACGTGCCTTCTGCGCATTGCGAATGCGCACCAGCATATCGGAAATGGGATCAGTCATCATTTTCGTGAATCCTCTCTCTTACCAGCTGGCCTTTGTAACACCAGGAATTTCGCCATTGAGAGCCATCTCACGGAAGCAGAGACGACAGAGGCGGAACTTGCGGATAACGCTGTGAGGGCGACCGCAACGGGAGCAACGGGTGTAGGCGCGAACAGCAAACTTTTGTTTGCGAGCCGCCTTGACAATCAAAGAAGTCTTAGCCATTGTGTTTTATTCCTTAGCGGCCCATGAACGGCATGCCGAGTGCTTCGAGAAGCGCCTTGGAAGCCTCTTTGTCCTTGGCAGTGGTAACAAACGTAATATCCAGACCGCAAGCGGTGCTCACAGCCGTGATTTCGGGGAATGTCACATATTCCTTCATGCCCAACGAGTAGTTACCTGCTTGGTCAAAACCGTGGGTCGACACACCACGGAAGTCGCGAATGCGCGGCAACGTAGCATTAAAGAAACGTTCGGCAAATTCATACATACGATTACCACGAAGTGTCACCTTAGCACCGATGACCATACCTTCGCGAAGCTTGAAGTTTGAAATGCTCTTGTGAGCCTTACAAAGGACAGCCTTCTGACCTGTGATCGCTTCAAGATCCTGAACGATCTGTTTCTGGGTGTCCTTTTCCACAATACCGAAGCCCATATTCACCACAATCTTCGTCAGACGCGGCACGAGCATGGGATTCGACACACCGAGCTTCTGCTGAAGCGCGGGCACGATGTCCTTGACATAGGTCTCTTTTAATTTGGCCATTGTCTCTGCTCCTTAGTCCAGCGCCTTGCCGGAGGTCTTAAGCGTGCGAACCTTCGTTTCGCCGCTCGTGGTACAACTGATGCGGCTGCCACGCTTGGCGTCAGCGTCATAGGGCATCAGGTTCGAAAGCTGAATTGGAGCTTCACGCTCCACGATTCCGCCCTGAGGCGTCTGCTCAGTGCGACGAATGGTCTTCTTCACCAAGTGCAAGCCCTCAACGAGGGCTGTACCCTTCTTGGGGCTCACAGAGAGGACCTTGCCGGTCTTCCCCTTATCGGCACCGGCGATTACGACCACCGTGTCATTCTTTTTAATTCTTGCGATACTCATTGTTTTTTCCGTAACTCGCTGTTGTAACAAACGCAGTTCGCAAACGTCCCGTTCTTCCTATTGGGTGTCCCGGCTTACGCTTACGTATTACCTGCGGTCACGAAGCGGTCATCCCGCCTCACACCACTTCGGGTGCGAGAGAGATGACCTTCATTTGACCCTTATCACGCAATTCACGTGCAACAGGTCCGAAAATGCGCGTACCCATCGGGTTATGCTTTGCATCAACGATAACGCAGGCATTCTGATCGAAACGCACAAAAGATCCGTCCGGACGTGCCAAAGGATGAGCCGTACGCACGATAAGTGCGAAGCAAACCTGACCCTTTTTCACAGCACCCGTCGGGGAGGCTTCCTGAATGGAAACGCGGATGATGTCGCCGACACCGGCGGTACGCTTACGCTGACCCAACACGCGGAAGCACTTGGCAATCTTTGCACCAGTGTTATCCGCAACGACCAGCTTGCTTTCTTCCATTATCATGGCTTACTTCTCCTCAACGGAGACCAAACGCCAACGCTTGGTCTTGCTCAGCGGACGGGTTTCCATGATCACAACGGTGTCGCCCACCTTTGCGGTGTTTTCCTCGTCATGGGCATGAAACTTATTAAAAGCCTTCACGACCTTACCATAGACGGGGTGCAAGAGGCGGCGCTCAACGCGCACGATGATCGACTTGTCGCCGGACTTGCTGACGACGGTGCCTTTGCGCACCTTGCGCGAACCGCGCTCGACAGTAGTTTCGCTCATTGATTCACCTTCTTCTGATTAGCCACGGTCAAGAGCTGAGCAATGTCCTTGCGCAACACAGTGATGCGGCTGGGGTTTTCAGCCCCCTGGGTGGAGTTGTGCTTCAAGCGGAGAGAACAGAGCTCGGCTTCCTTATCACGGATGAGCGCAGCGAGTTCTTCAACGCTAAGTTCTTTGATTTCAGCGATCTTCATGGGGTGATTCTCCAATTAGCGGGTGACCAACTGAGTGCGGATACCGAGCTTTGTATCAGCTAAGCGCAAGCACTCACGGGCCAAAGATTCGGGGATACCACCCACTTCAAAGAGCACTTTGCCGGGAAGGACGACTGCAACCCAAAATTCAGGGTTACCCTTACCCGAGCCCATACGCACTTCGATCGGCTTCTTGGTTACAGGCTTATCCGGGAAAATACGCACCCAGAGATTACCTTTACGTTTCATGTGACGGTTGATTGCCACACGGCAGGCTTCAATCTGCGTGTTGGTGACCCAACCGCGACCGAGGGCCTTGATACCATAATCACCGTAAGCGAGCTTTTCGCCGTTAGTTGCAAAGCCCTTGCGGGAACCTTTGGAAACCTTGCGGTGTTTCACACGTTTAGGCATGAGAGGCATAAGAATTCCTCCTTCCGCGTTCACCGCCGCGCTGCTGGCGGGCTGGCTGGAAATCTTCGCGCTTGCAGATCCACACCTTCACGCCGATCTTACCAGCGGTGGTATTAGCTTCCACAAAGCCATAGTCAATGTTAGCACGCAGCGTGTGCAAGGGGACTTTACCCTTCTTACTCCATTCAACGCGGGAAATTTCCGCACCGTTAATACGTCCGGCGCAACGAATCTTGATGCCATCAACGCCGAGTTCCATAGCCGTCTTTTCAGCACGCTTGATGGCGCGCTTCACGGCGATACGGTGCTCAATCTGCTGGGCGATACTTTCAGCCACCAGCTGAGCGTCTGCATCCGGAGTACGAACTTCCTGGATTTCCAGGTAAATTTCTTTGCCGGTGCTCTTGGTCAAACGTGCTTTCAATTTCTCAACTTCCTGCCCCTTTGTGCCAACGATGATGGCAGGGCGAGCCGAGAAAATAATGACGCGGACGCGGTTGGCATAGCGCTCAATTGCAATCTTAGTGATTGCGGCGCCTTCGGTAGCCTTACGCACGATCTCGCGAATCTGATTGTCTTCGGCCAGGTTCAAACCGAAGTCCTGCTTCTTAGCGAACCAACGCGACTGCCACTGTTTGTTCAGGGCAATGCGGAAGCCGATAGGGTTAACTTTCTGTCCCAAGGTAGGCTCCTAATTTACTCGTTCGTCAGGACCACGGTAACGTGGCTGAGCTTCTTTTGAATCGGCTTGGCGCTGCCGCGGGCTCCGCACCAATAGCGCTTCATTCGAGTGCCCTCATCGAAAACGGCTTTCTTAACCGTCAACGTTTCGGGGTCCAAGTTGTTATTATTCTTCGCATTTGCTGCTGCGGAACGCAGTGCTGCTGCGAGGAAACGTGCAGCCTTCAATGTGCTGAAATCTGCCACAGCAAGCGCGTCAGCGAGCTTGAGCCCCTGAACACGGCGAGCGATGGGACGAGCTTTACGCACGGAGATGCGAAGGTTGCGGGCGATGGCTTTAACTTCCATTGTTATCCCTCTTCCTTACTTAGCGTCCGGCCTTCTCGGTCAGGCCACCATGGGCCTTGAAGGTGCGGGTATTAGAGAACTCGCCCAAGCGATGACCGACCATGTTCTCGGTGATAAACACCGGCATGTGCTGCTTGCCGTTATGAATGGCGAAGGTGTGCCCGACGAATTCGGGGAGCACCATCGAGCGGCGCGACCAAGTTTTGATCGGCAGTTTCTTGCCCGAAGCGTTCATCTTCTCCACCTTCTTCAGGAGGGAAGCTTCAACATACGGGCCCTTCTTAATAGAACGTGCCATAGTGGTGTCTTACTTTCTGCGCTTGACAATAAAGCGATTGCTGTTCTTACGGCGATTGCGGGTCTTGCCGCCCTTCGCGAGTTTGCCCCAGGGGCTGCGAGGATGGCTACCACCAGAGGTGCGGCCTTCACCACCACCCATCGGGTGATCGACAGGGTTCATCGCCACACCGCGCACCGTCGGACGAATGCCGAGGAGACGCTTACGGCCGGCTTTACCAAACTTAACACCCGACCAGTCACCTTCACCCACGGCACCGATGGTAGCCATGCAAGCAACGGAGACCATACGCACCTCGCCGGAGGGCAGACGAAGCGTCGCCATCCCGTTTGCGCGGGCCATCAGCGTGCAACTGGTTCCTGCAGAACGCACCATCTGTGCGCCCTTGCCGGGAACGAGTTCAACATTGTGCAATGCCATGCCCAGCGGAATCTTCTCGAGCGGAAGTGCATTGCCCACAACGGGTTCTGCTTCCGGACCGGAAACAACGGTCATACCGACCTTGAGACCTTCCGGTGCGAGAATATAACGCTTCTCGCCGTCTGCATAGTTGAGCAGAGCGAGGTTGGCTGTACGATTAGGATCGTAGCAGAGAGCTGCGACCTTTGCCGGGATGCCGTGCTTATCGCGGAGGAAGTCCACGATACGGAAGCGACGACGCACACCGCCGCCACGATGGCGGACTGTGATACGACCCGTATTGTTACGACCGGCGCAGCTGTTCTTCGCGAGCGTCAAGTGAGCGACCGGCTTCTCCTTGGAGAGGTGGGTGCGCACCTGGGACACGCGGAAGCGCATACCGGGGCTACGGGCTTTATAATTCTTCAATGCCATAGATAGGATGTCCTTTGGCCTTAAACGATTTCAATACGCTCGCCGTCGCGAAGGGTGACGATGGCACGCTTCCAAGCCTGCGTAGAGGTGGTGCGACGGGTGCGGGTTGCGATCGTGCGGCTGCGATAGTTGGCGGTATTGACACTGGTCACATGCACACCGAACTGCGCTTCAACTGCCGCGCGGATCTGAGGTTTGGTCGCCGAGGGTGCGACTTCGAGCATATACTGGTTCGCTGCACCGATCAGGGTACCCTTTTCGGTCACGGAAACCTTGCGGATAATCGTGGTCATTACTTGTCAGCCTTTCCGGTCACACGGGCCAGACGGGCGAGCAGTGCCTCGAATGCCTTTTCAGTAACCACGATGGTTTTGTAACGGCAGAGCATATAAACGTCAGTTTCACCTGCGGCGGCCAAGCTCACGTTAGGGAGGTTGGAGCTCGCGAGGAAGAAATTGTCGTTTGCATCCGTGCTGGAGGCGTCGTCATCAACGATCACCAAGCAGGAGCGCTCAATACCCATTGCCTTGAACATTGCTGCTGCAACCTTCGTCTTAGGTTCGTCATAGTTGAGAGCATCAACGAGGACGAGTTCCCCTGCAGCGATCTTGTCGCTGAGTGCGCGAGCGAATGCCAATGCGGAAACTTTCTTGTTCACCTTCTGGGAGTAATCGCGAGGGACGGGACCGAAAGCCACACCACCGCCGCGCCACACAGGGTTGCGCGAAGTACCGAAGGAGGAACGACCTGTGCCCTTCTGCTTCCAGGGCTTCTTGCCCGTGCCGGAAACTTCGGACTTATTTTTGGTCTTAGCCGTGCCTGCGCGGTAACCATTCAGAATTGCGACAACGCAATCCTTGACAGCCTGCTCACCACGGTCGAGGACGAGCTGTGCTGCATCGATGGTCTTGTCACCAGTCGCAGCGCCGGTCTTGTCATAAACTTTAATCGTGCTCATTACTTGGAAGCCTTCTTAAGAGCCTTCGTCACGCGGACAATGCCACCGTTAGGGCCGGGCACTGCGCCGTGGAGAAGAATCAAGTTCTCTTCTGCAATCAGTTTGACCACGCGGACGTTCTGGGTGGTCCGAACCACGCAGCCCATATGTCCGGGCATCTTCTTGCCTTTTTCAACCCAGCCGGGGAGGTCGCGTGCAGCGATACCACCGGGGCGACGCTTGGAGTGACCGCCGTGCCCGTGAGGACCGCCAGCAAATCCGAAGCGACGAACAACGCCTGCGAAACCACGACCCTTGGTGGTGGCCTGCACATCGACGTAAGCGACGCCTTCAAGGGCAGCGGCGGTGATCACGTCACCAGCCTTCACTTCGTCTGCGCTGTCGGGGGTGAACTCTGCGAGGATCTTCTGAGCCTCGACGCCCGCCTTTTCGAAGCGCGTACGGGCAGCCTTGCTCAAACGCTGTGCCTTCTGGGGCACGAAGCCGAGCTGAGCAGCCACATAGCCATCGGTTTCGACGGTCTTAACCTGAACCACCGGGCAGGGACCAATTTCAACGACCGTCACGGGAAGTGCGACGCCGTTATCATCCCAAACCTGGGTCATGCCGATTTTCTTACCAATCAAGCCTTGCATGGGTCACTCCTTTAGATGCGAATGGTGATGTCCACGCCGGCAGGCAGGTTCAGTTTCTTGAGCTCATCGACAGTCTTGGCTGTCGGCCCTACGATATCGAGCAAGCGCTTGTGTGTGCGCATCTCGAACTGATCCATGGATTTCTTATCCACGTGCGGAGAGCGATTCACGGTGAAACGCTCAATGCGGGTCGGAAGCGGAATTGGTCCGACAATCTGTGCACCCGTGCTGCGGGCCGTGTCGAGGATGGCACCCACAGCCTGGTCCAGCACCTTGTGGTCGTACGCCTGCAAGCGAATGCGTATGCGTTGATTTTGCATTCTCACATTACCTGTTGAGTAGTTCTTCTTTAACTGCTCTGGGCACCACCGCGAACGCGCCGGTTTCCATCGTGTAGCTGGCTCGTCCGCGTGAGAGCGAACGGATCGCCGTGGCATACCCGAACAGTTCCGCCAAAGGCACGCGTGCTCGTACGTTCTGAAGGTCTCCCTTCATATCCATATCGCACACCTGGCCGCGGCGGCTGTTAATGTCCCCCATAATGTCACCCACGTACTCCGGTGGCGTTACGATGTCGAGGGACATGATAGGCTCCAATAATTCGGGCTGTGCAACCAATGCAACATCCCGGAATCCCATAACGGCCGCGCTTCGGAAAGCAACGTCTGAAGCCATCTCTTCATCCAGTATGACGCAATCGACAACCTCGGCTTTTACGTCCGTCATCGGGAAGCGTGCCAGCACACCTGTCGCTATTGCGTCAAATAAAGCGTTCGTTATAATAGCAGAAAACTCTGGCTTTGGCAAGCGTTTAAGCGCATTTTTTGCAACTTCTGCCTGCCGGCCTTTGCCACGTTCAAGCGGCGAAACCTCCAATGTCAGCGTCACATAGTGTCGACGCCCGGCGATTTCGCGGTCAAATGTGTACGTCTGGCGGGCAATTGCCGACACGGTCTCGTAATACGACACCATCGGTTTGCCTGTATTCGCCATTACATTGAACTCACGTTTCAAGCGGTCTACGAGGATCTCCAAATGGAGTTCACCCATACCGCATAAAATCTTCTGTCCGGAATCTGCGTCCGTTCGCACCTGGCAGGTTGGATCCTCGGCAGCCAACTGATCTAAAGCCGCCACCAACTTATCCTTCTCTGCCGTGCTCTTCGGCTCGATTGCCATAAACATCACTGGTTCCGGAGCGGTGATCCCCATCAATGCCACAGGGCGATTCTCCACGCAGAGCGTATCGCCCGTAGTCACATCCTTCAACCCTACCACTGCGCCGATATCACCGGCTTCAAGGATCTCCAATTCCTCTTCATCATCAGACTTCACGCGCAGCAACTTCATAATCCGTTCACGCTTACGTGTCCGCGGATTGTAGACGTTCTGCCCCTTTTTCAATGCGCCGCCATAAACGCGCACAAAGAAAAGACGCCCCATATAAGGATCGGTAGCGATTTTGAAGACTAAAGATGAAAGCGGCGCGCTCACCGACATATCAATCGTTTCGTCGGCATCGGTTTTCACATTCGTGCCAATCGGAGCCTTGCGCTCATCCGGCGACGGCAGGAAATCCACAATGCCATCAAGCAACGCCTGTACACCCTTATTTTTCAGTGAAGAGCCGCAGAACACCGGCACCATGGCCTGAGCCACCACCGCACGGCGGATAGCGGCACGCACACTTGCGGCATCCTGCTCCGGATTATCCAGATAGGCTTCCATAAAGGTGTCATCCACCTCTGCAAGCGCTTCCAACAAAGCCTCGTGAGCAGCCTGCGCAACATCCGCCAATTCAGCCGGCACTGCACAATCCTCAAACGCCTTGCCTTCATCATCCAGATAACGACGGTAAGAAAGGGAAATCAAATCAATTTCACCGGCATACGTCTCAGCTGCGCCCACCGGCATCATCACCGGCACGGCATTTGCATTCAACTTCTCGCGCATCTCAGCCACCGCACGGTCAAAATTTGCCCCCATGCGATCCATCTTATTCACAAAAGCGATGCGCGAAACGTGATAACGGTCAGCTTGACGCCACACGGTTTCAGACTGCGGCTGCACCCCGCCCACTGCACAAAAGACACCAACA
>JAFTHG010000014.1 GCA_017457555.1 Kiritimatiellia bacterium
CACATGGCTAAATTAGCGAAGTCCTATGAGAAGGATTCCCGAGTAGCAATCATCGGTTCGCACGTTCAAGCACGCGATGAATCTGGTGTTTTACAAGTCTTAAAGAAAAACAAGTGTGAGTATCCTGTTTATCAGCACCTGAGTGTCGATGGCGCACCTTCTGGTTCTGGCATTCCCTTTGCGTATGTCTTGAATCATAAAGGTGAGGTTGTTTGGCAGGGCAATCCCTATTCTCAGTTCAAAGACCTGGAATCTGCGATTGCGTCGGCAGTCAAGGCAATGCCCGACTTGCCGCTAGGCTCACTGTAGACAGGTCTTGATATTCAGCACTGCAAAGATGTCGCCAAACGTCTTGTCGCGGGGCAGAATATTGAATCTGTCTTACGTCAATTGCAAACGCGTACCGCTCGTGGTGGTGCCGCCGCCACGGAAGCAAAAGCCATTTTAGATCGTTGCACCGAATGGGCCGATGAAATGGAAGCCGGCATTCGTGATGCCTTGGAAACCTTACCGTCAAAAGCTGTTGCAGACGCACAAATCTATATGCGTACGGTCCCAAAACGCGCCGCATCGCTGAAAAAAGAACTCGCCGAATTGGCAAAAGACCCTATTGTCAATAAGTTAGCCACCTCGCGTGCGACGTTGCTTAAACTTTCAAAAATTTCTGCTGACACCCCAAATGCCCGTAAAAAACTCTATGGTCAGGCAAAAATGCAATTACGTCAATTGTCAACGCTCGCGGTGGATGAAGCGAATGAGGACTATCAGGATGTAAAAGCCCTTTGGGAAGCATTTGCAGAAACGATGGCTCCCGGAAAGAAGTAAGTCCATCGCCCCCCATTTCACACACGACAACATAACACATTTATTGTATTGAAAGGAAGCATCCCAATGACATCCGTTTTGATGAAGACTAACAAAGGTGACATTACCATTGCACTTGATGAAACCGCAGCTCCTGTAACCGTCGCAAACTTCCTCAGTTACGTTGATGCCGGTTTCTATAATGGCACCATCTTCCATCGTGTTATCCGCGGATTTATGATTCAAGGTGGTGGTTTTACCCCTGAGATGTCGCAAAAGCCCACCCGTGCTCCCATTCAAAATGAAGCAAACAATGGCTTAAAAAACAACAAATATACGATTGCAATGGCGCGTACGATGGAAATCCATTCTGCCACGGCTCAATTTTTCATCAACACGGTTGATAATGATTTCCTTAACTTCCGTGCCCCCAATCCGTCCGCCTATGGTTACGCTGTTTTTGGCCATGTTACGGCTGGGTTTGATACCGTTGATGAAATTGAAGCCGTATCTACCGGTAATGCCGGCTATCATCAAGATGTTCCCCGCACCCCTGTCATTATTGAGTCGGTTACACGCTTATGATGAAACACACGCTCCCAACATCGCTTCTTCTCCTTCTTGCCGGCTGCTCTGCCGTCGGTCCGGAGATGCAACGCCCTGACACGCCGGAAAATGTGGCCCTGTGTACCACAGAAACAGGCATGGAGATTACTTCCCTTGCCCAGTGGTGGCAACAGTTCAATGACCCTGTACTGAACACTCTCATTGAGCAGGGGCTTCAAGCCTCCCCGACAGTTGAGGCTGCATTGTCCCGTCTGCGTGCCTCTCGGGCAGAACGGGAAGGAGCAGAAGCCAATTTCTATCCCAAGTTTACGGCAAATGGTGCCTATGTTTGGGAGCGTGCCTGGGGAAATACAAACACCTCCGGGTGGAATCGGCGCCTTTCAGCATCTGTCACTGCCACATGGGAAATTGACATCTTTGGCGCACTGCGGCGAGCACAGGAACAAGCTGCTGCAAAAGAGGCGCGCTTGGCCTACTCGCTTCAAGATGTGCGTGTATCGCTCATCGCTGAGATTGCCGCCACGTATGTTGCCGTGCGCCGTTATGAAGCGCAAATCGCCATTGCTGAAGCGAATCTGGCTCTGCAAGAACGTAACGTTGAATTGGTAAAAAAACGCCATAGCAGTGGTGATGTCATCCGTTATGATGTCGTCTCTGCTGAGGCGCAAGCGGCCCGTACACGTGCTTCACTTCCGCAATATCAGCAGAATCTGACCGATGCCGCACTGAAATTAGACTGGCTTACGGGGCAAACACCGTATACACATCGTGCGCGGATTGCAGAAACACAAGATACTATGCACTTGCCGGAACTGCCCCCAAAAGCAATTCCATCCGAGTTACTCCGCCGCCGGGCAGATATCCGGATGGCAGAAGCGGACATCGCGGCACAAACAGCAGCGGTCGGCATTTCAGAGGCTGAACTCTATCCCAAATTCAGCATTGGCGGCGCAATTGGCCTATCCTCTCCCGACTTATCCCCGTGGGATTCTTACACCCGGAGCATCAATTTCGGCCCCTCAATCTCGTGGAATCTCTTTTCGTTTGGCTATTGGCAACGTCGCATTGATGCCACCAAAGCCAC
This sequence comes from Kiritimatiellia bacterium, assembly GCA_017457555.1. GTDB lineage: Bacteria > Verrucomicrobiota > Kiritimatiellia > RFP12 > DVOR01 > Spyradenecus. Next base: position 2,456 of record JAFTHG010000014.1, read on the forward strand.
ACTTGATGCCACAATTGCCGATTATCAAAATGTCGTTTTAGATGCTTATCGCGAAACGGAAACGGCATGGATTGCCTACCACCGTGAAATTGACCGCACGGTCCCTTTACTGGATGCCGAGCGCTTTTGCCGCGAAGCTTTGGAAATTGCAAAGAAACGTTACGATTTTGGTGACATCGCGATTGATGATGTCATCACGCAACAAGGGCATCTGCTCTCCGCACAGGAAAATCTTGTGGCGCACCGTGCCCAACTCTTTGACAACGCGATTTCCCTTTACCGTGCGCTCGGTGGTGGTTGGTCTGATGAAGAAACTGCTTTGGAAGAAGCACCCGTAACGCCTTAACATTCCGTTATTGTTCTCACACACGTCGCTCTGGTGCGCGCGATCCCTTCACGCGGTCTGCGCCGGGGAAATCGTGTGTTTCTTCCAGTCTTGCCAATGCCAACCCCACACGAATCGTGATAAAGGATGAAGCAGAAGCAGCACAAAGCGAAATAATTCCCATCAGATAACCCGGAATCTGGAAGCCAAAGAGCACCACTAAAACTGCAACAAGGACGCCAAAGAAAACAGCTTGTCCGGCCAAAACCGCATTAGGACGTTTCCGCAATGCGGCCAAGCCTTCTGCATGCCCACGCACCGCCTGAAGCACCGGGAAGAGCATCGCCACCCAAATTGCATTCCGCGCCTGCGGCACCTGCCACTCTGCCAGATTTTGAATCTGACAAAAATACCACGTTGATACGCCGGGAATCTGCACAAGCAATAGAATCAACGATAGACAAAGACCACTGATTACGGCAAAAATCAGTGTCCGGTGGTCATTCACATCTCGTTGTGGGAAACCGATTGCCACCGCCTGATTCCGTAAGGCTCCGTATGACAGCGGATTAATCAGCCCCACGGCCACCAAATGCACCGCCAGCATATCCACCCCGGAAGGCGTGCGGTTAATAATCGCGTTCAACATAAAAATGGCAAACATTAAGAACATTCCTCCCAAAGAGAGCGGAATGTTAAAGAGAAATACGCCACCGGTGGTTACACGCTTCTCACCAGGTGTCCGATTCGGCAGAAGGCGAACGTAAGGTCGTGCCAGCCACGTCATCACCGCAGCTTCCAATAACACCGGCAGACTTAAGCAAAAACATCCCCACCGCCATCCCACCAAACCACACCAATAGAAAACTGGCGCAATTGCTGCCGTGAGCAAAATGCGTAAAATGGTGGCGGCATTTGCCATTCCGGTCTTGTGTTCATTGTAGAGCACCACCTGTGGGACATTCCGCAACATAAACCCAATCTGCGCCGGCAATGCACACAACATTGACCATCGCGCCACCTCCAGCTGCTCTGCTCCCAAGCCCAACAACCGCCCAAAGACAATCGGTGCAATGCCGGGCAAGGCCAGCATCACCTGAATAATCGCTTCCAACAGCAGGATTATCGTATTCACTTGTGCAAAACGCTTATAGCCGATCTTATCCTTGGCATAGACCATACCTGTGGTAATCAGCCCATAACCCAGCGTCCCAATGAAAAACATAATCATCAGCCCTTGGCTGAATGCGGAATACTCCGCAGCTTTGCCCGCACCATGCGCCACCACCACCCCGACTAACGGATACGTCAATCCTTGGCTCGCCGCCTGAATACACAGCGGGAAAAAGAAAGTCGTCGCATTCCACGGCGTAAAATCAAACTTGGATGTCTGTCGGCTCATGGTAACTGCTCCACGATAATTGCATTCGGTTGTCCCTCATACCGATAGGTACGCCCCTCAAGGATCACCTCAAAAGGCGCCGCCTCCGGCAGATAAATCACCGCATAATCATTCAAATCCTGCAAAGGTCCCGGCGTAACATACTGCTTCCCGTCAACCACAAACGGCACCGCCACACGCTGTCCGCGCCGTTCCGCAGCAAAAAAGATCTTGATTTCCTTCGTTTCCCGAGCCACCTGCGTATAACGCGCTGTTACCGTAATCGCAGGCACGTCCCACCCATAAAACCGACTCTTCCCCGTTGCACACGTGGCATAGATAGCATAACGTTCATCCGTAGCATCCGCAGCTGCCGCATCCGGCAAAAACCACAATTGGTCCGGTGGGCAATCTTCAAAAGCCCCCAGCGGATACCACTCACCACGACTCCACACCTCCACCCACGAGTGATTGCCCGGCTTTAAACGCCAAACGCATCCCACCACACGTGCCGGAATCCCCAAACTCCGACACGCATCCACCAAAAGAATCGACAACCCCGAACACGACGCCAAGCCAATACGTATTGAATGTAACGGATCTTGATTCGCCTTATCACGCTTTGTTGAGTAAATAACCCTGATTTCTTTCCACAGCATCCGATTCAAAAGCATGGCAGCATCCAGAGGCGTCTCCGCAGCAGACGTCAACCGTTCCGCCAAAGGTTGTAACACCGGCAGCCAATCCACCTCATCCTCGCCCAAAGACGTCAGCGGAAAGACATAATCACGTAACAGCGCATCCGAGAGCTTCTCCCACCGATTCCCATTGTCAAACTGCGCTTTCAGGCGATCACGGTGCGACAACGCCAATGCCGACTGAGCACAAAGCGATGGCACCAACCAGATACAGATGGCCAAAGAACATAACATCAACCACAATCGTTTCATACCTCACCTCAACATGAAGCCACTACTAAAAGTATAACACACCACACCCCCTCACCACCATCAGCAAAAGAGAGTGCAGTGCCTTTAGCGTCTTTGCGGTAAAATAGGTGGCTGCGCTGGAGTTCAGGGTTCAGGGGACAAGGTTCAGGGTTCGGGGGTGTTTAAGCGTTCTGCATGAGGGGTGCACCCCTCTGCTCAAAGCCCCTCTCTTTGGAAAACCACCCCACCTAAAACACGCCTTCAAGAGGGGCAAATTTCCGCTGTGGGGGTTCGGGGGACACCCCCGTCGGTTGCACTATACTCTTTGCCACAAAAACTAATCTCACCCTCCTTTTAGGATAACAAACTTTCTTAAGATTGTCAAAAATAAGATTTTAGCAAAGCCTGAAATAAAATTTTTGAGGGGTGCGGTGAAGTCCATTTGAGGCGACTTTAACGGTCCAACGAGGGCCTCGCGCAGGGTGAACGAGGGCCTCACGCGACCTCGACGAGGCCCTCGCGCCAGGTGGACGAGGCCCTCGTTGAGGTCAAAATAGTATTTTACCCCCAAAAAAGGGCCTTCAAACCGACCCACCAAGAGGCAC
>JAFTHG010000136.1 GCA_017457555.1 Kiritimatiellia bacterium
CTATGCTCTCCGGAGTGCGGGGTGGCGGTGAAGACCTCTTCGGTTGTTTCGGTGCCAAGAGAGGTGAAGTAACCCGTGACGGTGCGCTTTGTGTAGGTGAGCTTGTGGGTGGATGCGTTGTAAGAGACACTGGTCACCACATCCAGTGTCTTGGCTTCGGGCAGTTCGGCATCATCACCATTCTCCCCATCACTTCCATCCATCCCCTTGGCCACGGCGAGCAAGTCCACCTCTAAGACCTGCTTCGCCACTTCCCCTGTTTTGAGGTTCAAATAGGGAATGGTGAGGGTCAATTTTGGCGGCTTGGCTTCGGTGTATCGGTCACCTTCCACAGGCTCCGAGAGCGTGAGGGTGGCAGTGGGCGTGAAGACGTTTTGATCGGGCATTTCACCCTCTGCCGTTTCTAAGAAGTAGAGGTCAGAGAGGAGGTGCTGCTTTACTTCAAGCCGTGGTGGCGTGGCATACCGGTCGCCTTCGATGGAGGCAATAATGTAGAGCGCATTGGCGGTGTCAGTGCCCCATTCGAGCGTGTAACTCTCATCGGTCTTCTTGATATAGAGCGCATCACCATAGGAGCAAGTATTGGCAGTCCATCCGCCATCGGTGGCCTCTAACCCCTCAAGCGCGAAGTGAACCGGCGTGGCGATGCCCTCTGCAAGGGTGAAGAAGCGCCCCTGCAGCACCTTTGCAGATGAGGTGCCATCAGCCTTTTGGGCGAGTGTCACCTTAAAGGGATGGTTAAAGGCGGGTGCCTGCGGTGCCGAGGTGGGCTTCACCGAGAAGGTCGTGCCATTGGGCGAGTGGTGTAGAAGAATGCCAGGCCCTGCGATCGGGGTGATGCGTCGCAGGGTGTCAAGGAGTTGATTAAAGATTTCTGGGCGTAGGCCTTGCCCATGCACAAAGCGCATCGGTTGTGGAATCATAAAAAACTCCTAAAGCGCCAGTAAGATGGCCGAGAGCATCAGGGTGTAGACTTGCACAAGGCAGCGCCCAGCATGCGAGAGCTGGCGGTAAAGCGTGACGGCGAAGAGACCGATTGGCAGCACCACAAAGAAGAGTGCCAGATCATGCACCATCATGCCAAAGGGTACATCCACGCGGCAGAGGAGCTCCACAATCACCACGCGGACGAGATTGAGGAGAAATCCTCCAGCGAGGGCGAGCGGAATCAGGCGCCACTTGCACAGGAGCACGGCTAAGGCACCGCAGGCGATGATGGTGCGCAGACCGCTACAAGCGGCCGTGACTGTGCAGCGCAATACCTCATCTGGCAGGGCGAACCCGCGTAAGACCGCGCAGAGCGCAGCGGAGGTCTTTGGGGCGAGCGTCCACGTCTCAAAATCGAGCGCATAAGCCGTGCAGTCTACCACCCAGCAGAGGCAGACGACCACCACCGCGCCGGGGAGGAATTGGAGGGCGGTCTGCTTCATTCCCGCACCTCCTTGAGTTTGACAGGGAAGCTGAGCCGCTTGCCACGGATGAGGCGTTCGGTATTCTCAGGAATGGTGGGGCGTCTCAGCGAAAAGGTGGCGGCTTCCTCCTGGAGCGTGGAGGGCACGACGCAGATGCCGCCCTCGAAGGTCATCTCCTGACCGCCAATCACAAAGGTACCTGAACGCCCGAGCGTAATGTGTCAAATAAAAAGTGCACCGAAGATGCGGTAAATGGTTGAAGATGTGTGAGTTAAGTGTGTCATTGATATGTGCACCGAAGGAGAGGCGTTCTATGGGGAAGGGACGGCA
>JAFTHG010000137.1 GCA_017457555.1 Kiritimatiellia bacterium
CCAAAATGAGCAAAAAACGCCGCTCCACAAGAAAAATTTTCAAATCGCTAAAAATCACTTCAAAAAGTGAAAAACGTGACCTTGTTGCGTAAGGCTTGAAGTCACACTTCGGCCACGTTATCCAATGTTTTATTCTAAGAAAACAGACTTTTTACGGTTAAGCCTAAAGGAATTGGCATTTCTGATACAAACGCGTGAACAAGCCAAAACCACACAACTCAAAAGAGGAAAAGTGTATGCAGATGCTTAGCCTTTCTCAAGATCTTTCGCGATTTAACGTGTATTTTAGTGAGCGGAAACAATAAAAAGACGCACGCCTGTGGATTGGGCGTGCGTCTGATAGAGATGAAGGAAATATTTCGTGGGTTATTTGGCCTTGAACGAGTCCTTCAGGGTCACCGTGCGGTTAAAGACGGGGGCGCCTGGCTTGGAGGCGTGGACGTCTGGTGTGAAGTAACCGACACGTTCAAACTGGTAGTGTTCGCCGGGTTGAGCATCTGCAAGCAGAGGTTCCACATAACCAGTGACGGTATTCATACTGTTGGGTGTCAGTGCATCGAGGAAGTTGCCACTGGGGCATGCCATCGGATCTTCCATTGCGAAGAGGCGGTCATAGAGGCGAACTTCAACCGTTTTGCCGTAGGCTGCGCTTACCCAGTGAATGGTGCCTTTAACTTTGCGGCCATCAGAGGGGTTACCACCGCGGCTGTTGGGGTCGTAGGTGCCGTGGATTTCTATGACGGTACCATCGGCATCCTTAGTGATATGGGTACAAGTGAAGAGGCAGAGTCCGCGCAAACGCACTTCATTGCCTACGGTAACGCGGAAGAACTTCTTGACGGGGACTTCCATAAAGTCATCCCGATCAATCCAGAGCTCACGTGTAGCGTGAATGGTACGCTTGCCAGCGGTTTCGTCTTCTGGATTGTTGGGCACTTCGGCAGTGAGTTCAACGCCTTCGGGGAGGTTGTCAATGACGAGTTTCACCGGATTTAAGACGGCCATGCGACGGGTGGCGATGCGGTTCAAGTCGTCGCGGACACACCATTCCAAGAGGGCGAGGTCGGTGAGGGATTTGTACTTGGAGATGCCGGTGCGCTCACAGAGGTCGCGGATGGCTGTGGCGGTATAACCGCGGCGGCGCATCCCTGCGACGGTCGGCATTCGCGGATCATCCCATCCATCAACGTGACCTTCTTCTACCAACTGGCGCAACAAGCGTTTACTCATGACGGTGTAGGTGAGATTCAGGCGGGCAAATTCGCGCTGTTGCGGACGGATCGTCTTGCCATTACGCACGACCAAACGGCCCTGTTCTTCCAATCGGTCAATGACCCAATCATAGAGCGGACGGTGGACTTCGAATTCCAGCGTGCACATGGAGTGGGTGACGCCTTCCAACGCATCTTCAATGGGGTGGGCAAAGTCATACATTGGATAACAGTGCCAGGCATCCCCGGTGTGATAGTGAGGCTGATTGACAATGCGGTAAATCACCGGGTCACGGAAGTGGATGTTGGGTGATGCCATATCAATTTTGGCACGTAAGCAGTGTGTGCCTTCCGCAAATTCACCGGCACGCATCCGGCGGAAGAGGTCGAGATTCTCTTCCGGAGTGCGGTCGCGATAGGGGGAGAAACGACCTGGTTCCTGCGGAATGCCACGATAGGCTTTCCACTCTTCCTGAGAGAGTTCGCACACATACGCCTGACCGCGGCGAATCAGGTCTTCTGCAATATCCCACATGGTTTGGAACATATCGCAAGCATAGAAGAACTTA
>JAFTHG010000015.1 GCA_017457555.1 Kiritimatiellia bacterium
CCACGCAGTTCGGTACGTTGCCTGAAAGCATTCCGCGTTCTGCAGAAATCGCAACGACTTTCCAGCGGTGGCAGGAGGCTACAATCGCCAAAAAGACGCTGCTGACGCGTCTGACCGAAAATCACCCTGACGTGAAGTTAAAGGCACGCGAAGAAGAGGTCTATCGGGATCAGTTTGTTGAAGCGGCAAAACGTGCCTACGAAACGGGTAAAGCGCAGTTGAGTTTCCTGGAGCGTCAGCGTCAACCAGTTGTTGAAGAAGCCGCAGGATTGCGCGCCCGTCTGGTGGCATTGGATACGGATATCATCTCCGCTGAAATGGCCGTTCAGCAATTGGAACGCTCCCGTGAAATTGAAGTGGCAAAGGCTACGGATTTGCGTGAACGCGTCCGTGTGGCCGAATTGAAGGCAGATGAAAATGCTGCTACGATTAAGATTATCCGTGAAGCCATGTTGCCGGAAGAGCCTGTCAGCCCGAATCCTTACATTGTTTTCATCTCCGGCATATTGATTGGCGCTGTCTTTGGCACCCTCTTTGTGCTCTTGCTCGATAAGATGGAAGACAAACTCGTGGGCGTCACAGATATTGAACAGCGTCTGCGCCTGAAAGCACTGGGTGTTTTCCCGCACTTGCGCCGTAAACAACGTGCTCAGGTGGCGTTGACAATGCATGACGATCCCTTCTCGCAATACGCTGAATCAATGGCAGGCTTGCGTAACCTCTTGGACTCGCCACGCTATCATGATGTCACCAAGGCGATTCTCTGTATGTCTACGCAACCGGGCGAAGGAAAGACCTGTTCCTCCACGAACCTGGCAATCGCCTATGCACAATCTGGTCAAAAGACGCTGCTGGTCGACTTTGATATGCGCCGTCCGCGTTTGGCTGGCGTGTTTGATAAGGGCGTAGACTCCTTCCCATCGTTGCCACATATCTTGGCACAAAACAATCCGGATCTCTTTGAATCCCTGCCGCAACAGACCAAGGTCGCCAATTTGGATGTGGTCTTCTCCCGTGCCTCTCGTTCCATTTCGCCTTCAGTGCTGATGGGTACGAACATCATCACCGATTTCTTTGCGTGGGCACGTGCAAACTATGACCACATCATCATTGACTCACCACCGTTCGGTCTGGTGGGCGACGTGATTGTGTTGGCCAACCTTGTGGACTCGGTGCTGCTCGTAGCTACGCCTGATAAGACGCGCTTCGGGCCGATTCAGTTCGCTTCCCGCCGCTTGACAGAAGTGGGCGCACGCTTGCTGGGTGTGGTCGTCAACAACGTTGACTTCGGCCGTTGGGGTGGTTTTGGTAAGTATGAAACCCGTTATGGTTACTCCACATCCACCTATGTCCCACGTGCAAAGACAGTGGACTCCAAGGAAGAATTGAACAAAGCTGTCTTCACGGTGGACAGTGCTGTCGTGGGGGCAATGCCTGATATCGCTCCAGATGATCGCCCCATTGATGATGCCTTAGCATCAGACGACGATTAAAACCGTGATTACACCAAAACAAAAAGAGCTTCGGATTCCGAAGCTCTTTTTTTATGCCGACCTTAAGGCTTGATGGCTTTTCACACGGCGTGCCACGACAGTTTTCTAGAAGATCTAGAGAATCTAGACGTTCTATGTCTTCTAAATCTGGCAGTCCTATGGCGTAGCCGCTCACGCGCCACAGTTGCGCAGCCACCACATGCTTGGCGGGGCGATTTAACTCTGTCTCGGACGGAGCGAGCACCGCCCCCATTAGCGTCTTTGCGATAAAAATCTGGCAGTGCTGCACGCGCCACTGTTGCGCAGCCCCCTGCGCAACACGGTCACTTTTTACGATTTTTGTCATCATTTTTCCCGATTTGAAAATTGTTCTTGTGAAGTGGCTCTTTTTGCTCATTTTGGGCTAAAAAGAGGCTCTTTTGCAAAGTTTAATAAATCCACTTCAGTCTTTGAATGGCAGTGACTTATGCTGAAAAAGGGGCAAAATTAACTCGTCGACAGCGGCTTCGGTGCCGAAACAGTGCCTCTTGGTGGGTCGGTTTGAAGGCCATTTTTTGGGGGTAAAATACTATTTTGACCTCAACGAGG
>JAFTHG010000016.1 GCA_017457555.1 Kiritimatiellia bacterium
CCTGTTGTACAGGGCGTAGCGAAACCCATCAACGACTTGTCGCGTGGTTGCAGCGCTGAAGATATCTTCGGCAATATTTGCATTACCGTGGGCCAGACGCTCTAATTGTGGGGGACTTGAGCTTTCGAAACGCAAGCAGAACAGTTCAGGTCATTGGAAAGCTCTCCATCAACTGGAGGGCTTTCCATTTCTGATGCCACCCGGTTGCGCGCGGCTTTGATCGCAATTAATCGCTTGCCTCGTGTCGGTGCGGCAAAGGTGCGCTCGCTTGAACGTGCTTTCGGGTCGCTTTTAGCCTTGCCTGAATATACACCTGCAGAGATTGCACAGCAGTGTAAAGACCTCTCGCTGCAGATGGTCATTGATGTGCTGCAAGCCTTATCCTCAGGATGGGCCGCAGAAGAAGAGGCTCGTGCAAAGGCTACGAATGTTCAGATATTAACGTGGTTGGACGATCTTTATCCGGAAACGCTTCGTGCGCTCCCTTCTGCGCCCTTATGTCTTTATTGTGTGGGCAATCCGCAATTGTTGCGGCAACCGCAGATTGCCATTATTGGAACACGCGCCGCATCGCTCTATGGCAAAGAACAGGCACAACGCTTTGCGATGCGGTTTGCTGCTGCCGGCATGCATGTCACAAGTGGCCTGGCAGAGGGGATTGATTCTGCGGCACATGAGGGCGCACTCTTGGCAGGAGAGGCGGCACCGGGAAAGACAATCGCCGTTTTAGGAGCCGCATTAGATTGTGTCTATCCGCAATCGCGAAAGCCTTTAGCGATTCAAATTGCCCGGAGTGGCGGTTTGGTGGTGAGCGAATATCCCTTTGGGCGGCATGCAGATGCAAAGACATTTCCTCAGCGGAACCGCATTGTGGCGGCTCTCACAAAAGGAACATTGGTAATTGAAACTGCGACAAAGGGCGGAACTTTAATTACCGCAAATTACGCGCAGGAGTTTGGGCGAACGCTTTATGCGCTTCCGGGGCGGGTGGATGTTCATTCTTTTTCAGGGAATTTGCGCCTGATTCGGAATGGTGACGCACGTCTTGTCACCTCCCCAGAGGAAATTTTGGATGAGTTCAGCAGTTTGGATTTACAGGAGGGGCAACCACTTCCTGCGTCCAAACCCGACACAGACATCTTGCCACCGGGGCTTTCTCCAGAGGAAGAACAACTGTATAAAGCGTTGGGCAATGATGAGTTAACGGTGGATGATTTGATTGGGCGAACCGGTCTTACAAGTGTTGCCGTCAGTGTGGCGTTGGTAGGATTACGCTTCAAGCGGCGGATTCAGGATCGGCCGGGTGGTCGTGTCCGTCGCACGCGTTAAGATATGATTATTAAAGATTTTTATCAAAAACACAGCGATTGTCACCGCCTGAAGATTGATTCTATAAGGATGGCTGTGGTATACTGTGCGTGACGTTTGGAGAATGTGCCAAATCGCTTTCTTTTACTTGTGGAGAGGATAAAGTTATGTACAATAACGAAAAGCGCGAACATGAGTTGATTATCCGCAACGGATGGACCCTGATTCTGCCGGCGTTAGTGCTTGGTTTGGGCGGTGGTTGCGGTTTGTGCCACATCGAAGGTTTGTGCTGGTTGGGCTATACGTGGTTTGGCCTGTGCATGGTGTTTGTATTGTTTATGCTGTGGTTCTTCCGTAATCCGACGCGTGTGGCACCGGTGGGCGAGGAGAATATCGTTTCCGGTGCGGAAGGGACGGTGCGTTCCGTGCAGTATGTTACGGAAGATGATGGCTCTCCGGCCAGTGCTGTTGTAAAAGAATTCTTCCCCGGTGAAAAGGCCGTACGCATCTCAACCTTCCTTTCTCCGCTGCACGTTCATGTGAACCGTCTTTCGATCGGGGGCAAGGTCGTTCAATGTGAATACCGCCACGGCAAGCATTTATTGACGATGGATGAACGCTCCAGCTTGTACAATCAGCACTCGGTGGTATTGGTGGAAGACTCAGACGGATTGCGTTGCTTGCACAAGCAAATTACTGGGCCGATTGTCCGTCGTGTCATCTTCTGGTTGGACGAAGGTCAACCCGTGAAGCGTGGTGGCATTTTGGGCATGATGAAGTTTGGCTCGCGTATGGATATCTGGTTGCCAGCCGATCGCGTAGAGGTGTGTGTGAAGCCGGGTGATCCTGTTGTTGCAGGCGAAACGGTCATTGCCAAGCGCAAGTAATTGCGGAGGTTCAGCATGTCAGCAGAATGTAAAAAAATCCCAGCGAATAAAGTAATTGTTAATTCAATTACCTCTGGCGCATTGGTTTGTGGTTTGCTGAGCACAATGTTTTCAGCATCGGGGAATTTCTACCTCGGTGCTGTTTTAATTTTAGGTGCAATGATTCTTGATGGATTAGATGGCACCTGTGCACGTTTGTTAAAGGCAGAATCTCAGTTTGGCGCAGAGTTTGATACCTTTGTGGATATCACGGCCTTTGGCGTGGCACCTGCGATGTTGGTGTACTTTTACCTCTTTCACGACTTCTCGGTGGCAGCGGGCAGTGGAAGTATCCATGCCATTGGCGCACTGTTAGGTGTGGCAATTGTGCTTTCTGGTGCATTGCGATTAGCACGTTTCAAAGTCGTGGATGATGATCACGGCATGAGTGGGTACACAGGAATGCCAATTACGGTCAATGCGCTTTGTCTAGCCGGCATTATTCTCTTTATTGAAGCTTGGAATGCAAACAATGGATGGTGTACAAAGGTCGCACTTCCGGAATGGGTTGATTTGCGTGATGGTGGTTGGCTCTCATGGGTGATGTATATCAATTGCATTATCTGCTTATTGTTGCAGGTGTCGCCCTTTAAGTATCCCAAACCGACGAATACGCCGATTGGTCAATTCATTGGTGTGCTTGCTTTCATCGGCCTTTTCCTTGGGCCCAAGACGGCCGTTATCAGCTGTTGCTACTTGGTCCCTGTCACGCTCTTCTATATCTACGTCGCACCCTTCTGGTTTACCCTTAAGAAAGCTTGGATCGCCAAGCGGAATGCTGCGAAAGTATAATCACCGGAACGGTTTACTCCAAAAATATGAATGTAACTGAAAAGATTCTTCACGCCCACCTTGTTTCAGGATCGCCTGTTGCCGGCGAAGAGGTGGCTATTCGAATTGATCAAACACTGACGCAAGATGCCACGGGTACGATGGCCTATCTTCAGTTTGAAAGTATGGGACTTGACCGTGCAAAGACTGAGGTTTCTGTCAGTTATGTTGATCACAACACGGTGCAAATTGGCTTTGAGAATGCAGATGACCATGATTATTTGCAAGCCGTTGCACAAAAGTATGGCGTGATTTATTCGAAGCCCGGCAATGGCATTTGCCATCAGTTGCATTTGGAACGTTTTGGAAAGCCCGGCAAGACGTTGATCGGGTCGGACTCCCATACGCCGACAGGGGGGGGCATCGGCATGGTGGCAATCGGTGCTGGTGGCATTGATGTGGCGGTTGCGATGGGTGGTGGCGCGTATAATATCGCATGGCCCAAAGTCGTCGGCATCCGGTTAGTCGGGCAATTAACCCCCGGTGTGTCGGCGAAAGATGTGATTTTGGCGGTGCTGCGGAAGTTCGGCTCCAAGGGAAATGTTGGAAAGATTTTTGAGTATTATGGTCCGGCATTGGCGTATTTGGATGTGCCGAGCCGTGCTACAATTACGAATATGGGTGCAGAATTGGGGGTGACAACCTCCGTCTTCCCATCAGATGAAGTAACAAAAGCGTTTTTGGAAGCGCAAGGTCGCGGTTCGGATTGGGTAGAATTAAAGGCCGATGACGAAACGTATGATGACACGTGGGAATTAGATCTTTCAACACTTGAACCTTTAGCCGCAGCACCTCATAATCCCGGTAACATTGAAACCGTAGCGCAACATCTGGGCGAAAAAGTTCACCAGATTATGATAGGCTCCTGTACAAACTCCTCTTATCGCGACATTAAGACAGTGGCGCTTCTCTTAAAAGGTAAACAGGTTCATCCGGATGTTGAGGTCGGAATTGCGTGTGGCTCTAAGCAGGTCGTCCGTATGCTCGCAGATGAAGGATTATTGGGCGATTTGATTGCTGCAGGATGTCGTATCCTTGAAAATGCGTGTGGCTTCTGTATTGGCGCTCACATGAGTCCGTCAACGGATGCCGTTTGCTTGCGTACCAGTAATCGTAACTTTGAAGGTCGATCCGGAACACAATCGGCAAAAGTTTATCTCGTATCTCCAGAGACGGCGGCAGCTTCGGCATTGACCGGAGCCTTCGCAGATGCTCGTCAACTGCAGGTGCCTACAGTGCCGATGCCAACAGCATTTACAATTGATGACGGGATGTTCCTTTACCGTGAAACCGCAGGTCAAGGTGTTCCTGAAACACTTATCCGGAGAGGCCCCAATATCGGTGAAGTCCCACCCGGAAAACCTTTGGCGGAAACGCTTCATGGTGTCGCTACAATCAAAGTGGGCGATAAGATTACAACCGATCATATTATGCCGGCCGGTGCACGCTTGAAATACCGTTCGAATGTGCCGGAATATGCCAAGTATGTCTTTGAGCATACGGATAAGCATTTTTATGAATCTGCAACGGCAAATCGAAATGCCGGGAAGGCGAACATTATCGTAGCGGGTGAAAGTTATGGTCAGGGGTCTTCCCGTGAACATGCTGCGTTGTGCCCGATGTATTTGGGTGTCCGTGCGGTGATTGCGAAGAGTATTGAGCGTATTCATCGTGCCAATCTGATTAATTTTGGAATTGTGCCCTTTGTTTTTGTGAATCCGGATGATTATAATCGTGTTTCACAAGGGGATGAATTGGTGATTGAAGCATTGCAGTCCGCAATTGAAGGTGATGGACGTGCAACAGTAAAGAATCTTTCAAACAACAACACATTTGACGTCATGACAGAGTTGTCAGAGCGTCAGAAAACGCTGCTCCTTGCCGGTGGTCTTTTGGCTGCTGTGGCACAGGGCAAGGTCTAAAGGAGCGACGCAATGAGCGACGCAGATACTAGTAAGAATCTCGGTTTTGTTTTCGCACCGGATTGGGCGCGTACATCAGCCGATGAGTATGTCAGCCGTTATCAGGACAAGGTTTACGATGAGCGCACGGGACGTGAAGAGCGTCCTCGCCGTGAGGGTGGTTTCCGTGATCGGGAGCGTCCGCCTCGCCGTGATAGCGATCGCCCACGTCCACCCCGTCGTGAATTTGGCGATGGTGAACGCCGTTCATATCGTGATCGTGGCGAAGGACGTCCGCGTCCGGGAGACGATCGTCCTCGTGAAGGAGGGGACCGTCCACGCTCGCAACGTCGGGGAGATCGCCCGTTTGTGCGTCGTGAATTCGTGAAACCGCTTGAAGCGGAATTGCGTATTTTGCCGAATCAACGGAATTTGGGTATCATTATCAAGACCTTACAAGCGACCCACATGGCTTATCCGGTCAAAAAGTTTGTGCGTCTTTTCTTGGAAAATCCGCAAGCTTGCTTGGCCCGTTTTGAAGTCAAGCCGGAGTCGGATATTGTTTTCTGGACGTGTAAGGCATGTGATTTTGTGGCGGTGAGCGAGGCTGAGGTTGTTGCGCATATCCTTGCAACGCACCTGCCAGACTTCTTTGATGTGACACAGGAAACCTGTGATGCGCCCTCGGGAACGTTCCCGTGCGTGGCAAAATGCACGCTGACAAATGAGTGGGTCGGCGCACCCAATCACCATAACTACCGTCATCGCGTTGCAGAACTTGCCGCACGTGCAGGAATGTCAGAGAAGGATTATTTGAAGACGGTAGAGATGTGCCGCGACCAAGAGTCTATTGACGCTTGGAAGCAGACGGAAACGGTGCGAACTGTTTATCGTTTGAAAGTCGCCGCATCAAAACAGCCTGTGGCAGTCGAAGGTGATGCAGAGGCATCTGAAGTTCCTGCAGATACGCGACCGACGTATAATCGTGATCAGGCTGAAGCCATTTTCCGCCGTGATATTCTGCCGGATCTAATTGTATCTGCAAAGCATGTGTGTGTGCCGGTGCCCGCAGCACAGGCATCGACCTCTCAATCGTTGACGTGGTTGTTGAAGTCGACGCTTCGTAAAGAGCAGTCGAATCCAACCTCTTTACTGTATGCATTGCGTGGTGCATTCCGCCATCGGAAATTCACCATTTTCCGTGGAAATGATGCGCGTGGACCGGAATTTGTTGCAAATGTCACATTGACTCCGATTACCGGTGAGCACATGGTGCGCGAACTTTCCGAAGCATTAAAATATGTCACGGAGCATCCGCTTTGCACACGTGCAGAATTGATTGCTGCGTTGCGTGAAATGTTGCCGGAGATGGATGTCAATGTGATCGTGCGTCAGATTGCGTTCTTATTCGCAAAGGGACACATTGTGGAATACTACAATGGCGTGTTGGCACTGCCTGAGTCTAATCCGCGTTTCCGCAAGCTTCCGGAAGAAATGAAGCGTGAACGGGATGCTGCAGAAGAAAAGGCACCATCGTCTGCCCCGGAGACGACTCCCACATCTGAAACAACGGAAACGCCTGTTGCAGAAGCTGTTGTTGCATCAGAACCTGAGACGGACAGCGTTACTGAAACGCCTTCGGAAGAAGCGGAGCCTGTTGCGACACCTGACGCAGAATAACTTTGAGGAGGTCCTTTCATGAAACTCTGTGATGTAGCCAAATCCGTAAATGGTATTTTTGAAGAAAAAGATGCCGACATTGAAATCTGCGCTATGGCGAGTTTGTTAGAGGCGCGGACGGGTGATATCTCCTTCTTGGCGAATATGAAATATGCTTCCCAGATGAAAGATACTGCTGCTTCTGCCGTTTTGGTTTCCAAGGACTATGCAGGGGAAACGAAGGCGACCCTGATTCGTGTTGATGATCCGAATAAAGCATTTGCATCGTTGGCGCCAATCTTTGGCCCAAAACCAGTTGTGCGTGAGCCAGGCATCCATGTGACGGCTGTCATTGGCGAGAATGTAACGCTTGGGCAAAATGTTTACATTGGCCCACATACGGTCATTGAAGATGGCGTGGTCATTGGTGATAATACGGTGATTGACGGTTTGGTCTTTGTGGCACAGGATGTAAAGATCGGTAAGGATTGCCACTTGTATCCTCAAGTCAATATTCGTGAATCCTGCGTTTTGGGCGATCGTGTCATCCTCCATTCCGGTGTTAAAGTTGGCTCGGATGGGTATGGTTATACGGTTGAAATCAGCGCACAGGGACCAGTGATTACGAAGGTGCCGCAGATTGGCATCGTTGAAATCGGCAATGATGTTGAGATTGGTTCCAATACCTGCATTGACCGCGCCCGTTTTGGACGGACTCGTGTGGGTGATTGCGTCAAGATTGACAACCTGGTTCAGATTGGTCACAACGTTCAGATTGCGCCGTTTGTGGGCATTATTGCACAGGCTGGTATCGCCGGAAGTGCCAAGATTGAGACAGGTGCTTTGATTTGGTCTCAGGCAGGTATCGCTGGTCACCTTACGGTACATGAACGTGCTCAGGTGGGCCCTCAAGCCGGCGTGAAGGAAGATGTGCCAGAAGGCGAATATGTCTTGGGTACACCTGCTCAGCCGAAGCGCTCATTTGCACAGACGTTGTTGGTGCCACGGCAAGTGGATAAGTTGAAAGCAAAGATTGCAGACCTTGAAGCTCGCTTGAAAGCCATTGAAGGTAAGTAATGCTTTGGCAGCACTTGTGTGATCGTTTTATTGAAATCTACGACCCGGCACGGCGTTCAGCCGTCCGGGTTCTTTTCACCATACTGCTTGTGATAGCGTGGTGTTGGATGATATTTCGCTGAGAAAGGCTCTTTTATGGCTTTCCGTTATCTTTCAGCTGGGGAATCTCATGGCCCTTGTTTAAGCGTGATTGTCGAAGGCGTTCCTGCAGGATTGTCTTTGGATACGGAGATCATTGCTACTGATTTGGCCAAACGTCAGCTTAAAGCTGGCGCAGGCGGACGCATGGCGATTGAAACAGATCGAGCGGAGATCTTGGCCGGTGTGATGCAAGGTCTAACCACTGGTGCACCAATTGCATTGCAAATTGCCAATAAGGACCATGCGGCATGGAAGGGAAAAGCCGTGCCTGCCTATACAACAGCACGCCCCGGCCATGCAGATTTAGTCGCATGCGCCAAGTATGGTTTTAATGATATCCGTCAGGCTTTGGAACGTTCAAGTGCGCGTGAGACCGCCTGTCGCGTTGCCGTGGGGGCAATCGCGCGTCAATTTTTAGCAGCTTTTGGCATTCAGGCACGCTCCTATGTGGCTGCATTGGGCACAGTCCCAGAAGCCACCGTAGCGGCGGATTCGGCGTTTGACTTTGCTGCCACTTCGCCGAGTCGCGCACCTTCGCAACAACAAGAAGACTTGTATACCAATGCCATTCATATTGCGAAAAGCAAAGGTGAAACATTAGGCGGAATCATCACATTGGAAGTCACCGGGTTGCCGATTGGTTTAGGGTCCTATGTCACGCCAGACCGTCGCTTGGATGCCCGATTAGCTGCCGCGGTGCTCTCTGTAAATGCGATAAAGGGAGTGGAAATTGGCGACGCCTTTTCCGGGACTGCTATCCCGGGAAGCCAGCTCC
>JAFTHG010000017.1 GCA_017457555.1 Kiritimatiellia bacterium
GAAGAAAGATAACGTCCATAATGGGCGTCATCTCTACGCGGACACGTGGCGTTTCTTCGGAGGAGAGTTTCATGCTTCCGGTGATGAGGTGGCGGTTTCAACAGCGGTCATCGCTGCTTCAATACGGCAGACGAGAGCTTTGTGCCATGTCCGCCCAGCATTGAGCGGGATTAAGGCGGCGATAGAGACAATCAGTCCGGCGGCGGTGGTGATGAGAGCCTCTGCGATACCCGCAGCGATACCGGTGGGATCTTCCGTGCCGGCAGTGCCCATCAGGTTGAACGAGGCGATGATGCCTGTCACTGTGCCGAGGATGCCGAGCATCGGAGCCAAGGTGACAATGGTATCCAGAACGCCGAGGCCGGAAGCTAACTTGCGGACATAGCGTTGAGCAGCGTCGGCAAGCGCTTCGTGAAAGGGCAAGTCCGGATGCGTGAGAGCCGCTTTCAGGAGTTCGCCATAAGGTGAATGGCAACGTTTCAATGCGGTGAGCGTGTCCTCGGTATTCTGTTTGGCATAAACTTTAAGGACAGCCGACCAGGTAGACGCTCCGGCAATGATGTGCAGCATAAGGACGGACCACTGTAACACTTTCCGTAGAAAAATTACCACGGTCACAATGGAGCAGATGGCGATTGGCCACATTACGGGGCCACCGCGTTGCATTAACGAAAAGAGGAAATCAAAGGTTTCGTCCATAATGTAAAACGTTGCGATTAAGTGGGTCTGTCAGTGTACGGATGAGGCGTCGATGTGCCATTAAAGTGTGGAATAGGGATCGGCGGTCACGATATTCGGCAGCGCTTGTTCAATGGTGACCGTATACGTTCCCCGTTTGGTAAGCGTGGCATTGGGGAAACGAATCATATTATCCAGACAGAGGTCGGGTTCGCCGAGTTCTTCAGAAGCTTTGACCTGTTCTGGCGTATAGGTCCATGAGCCCGGCAGACGGAACCAGATGGCACCTTTGCGCTCGCCCCTGTTCAATCGCACGGAGAGGAGCAACGTCTGTTGCGTTTTGTGGTAGACACTTGGCTCAACTGTGAAGCGGCCATCGGCAATACGTGCATTCAAGGCCGGGTCGCCATAGAAACAGACGGTGTCACGGTCGTGCAAATTACCAATAATTTGACGTAAGAAGTCGCGTTGTTTTTCACGTTCTTCAGGTGAAAGCGTATCTACCCAATGCAACATCTGGCGTGTGATGGGTTGATTCATCTCAGCAATCTTGGTCAGGTAGGTTGTGCGGATGTCTTCTGCACCGGTGATTTCGATTGCTTTTTCAAGCGCATTCACAATGCCGGCATTGGTGAAGTGGAAGGCTTCGGAAGCTGTGGTCAACCCTGCCGTGTCGGTAAAAAGCCCCAATGTGCCCCAGCCCTGGGCACCGAACCAGGTGGTCACGGTGTAGCCCATCATCTGACGCACGCCGCCATCACGCATCCATGAGAGAGCCATGCAGTCCCGTTGGTCAATGTCCCCGATGAGGCAGTTGCCATTGGCGAAGTAGACTTTGGGTTCGTCTGAATGGGCATAAAAACCTTCGCGATTGGGATTGACGGCAATCAAGGCGCCCTCCTTGTGTACCATCGTCATATTCGGGCCACAGTAACCCATCTGCCAATCATGCTGCGTGGCATGACCGGAGGTAGAGAGGAACTGGATATTGTCCTTTTGCAAACGTTCAAGTACGCCTTGTGTATTGTCGGTGTCACAGGGAACATTTTGCACGACATCATCCGCTTCTGCATCCCATGTATTCATTGTACCGCGATGATCTTCCGAATAGCGCCAGGCTTTCTTAAAGGCGGTAATGTCACATCCAGAGCAGTCCAGCGCACGTTCAATTGCAATGGGACCTGCGGCTGCCACAGCTTTTGCGGAGGCTGCATCATATCCGGTAATGACGCCCCAGAAGGTGTCGGTGTAAGGGTCGTCATCTAATGCGCGAGTCAGATTGCTGACAGCGATGGTAAAGTGGACGCCTGCTTCTCCTGGCTTAACCACAAAGGCCGTGAAAGAGGGTTTTAGCACTTTCAGTTGTGGTAACGCCTCGGTGACATCCTTCTCCCACAGGATAATCTGTGCATCAGGATACTTTTTCAGTAATTCGCCGATGGTCGCCGCATTCCAATCGGTATCGTTGAGAATGCTGGCAGAAGCGACAATCGCATAGGAGTCTTTGGGTAATTCAAACTCGGAAGAATTGCGAGAGAAACAGCCGCAAAGGGTCGCCGTAGCGAGCATTGTTATCGCAGCAAAGGAGGAGAGGTGTTTGGGGAGAAGCGTCATAGGCACCTTATCCAATCGTGATAATTTGGTCAACAATTTGCATGAAAGCTTTGGCAACCGGGCTTTCCGGATATTTTGCCACGAAGGGCTGACCAGCGTCACCGCTTTCGCCGACTTCGGTCGCGATTGGCAGTTTGCCGAGGAAGGGCAAGCCATACTGCTTGGCAAGGGCTTCGCCACCGCCGGATTTGAAAATGGGTGTCCATTCACCGCAGTGCGGGCAGGTAAAGCCACTCATGTTTTCCACGATGCCAGCGATACGCATGCCAATCTGGTTGCAGAAGGTAATGGACTTACTGACGTCCAGTGTGGCAACCTGCTGAGGCGTGGTGACAAGGACGGCACCATCGGCATTGGGGATCAATTGGCAAATACTCAGAGGTTCGTCGCCTGTGCCGGGAGGGCAGTCCACAATCAAGTAGTTGAGTTCGCCCCATGCAACTTCACCGATAAATTGCTTAATCACGCCGGCTTTCAAAGGTCCACGCCACACAATGGGATCGTCTTCTTTTTCCAGAATGAGTGCCGTAGACATCACCTTCAAACCTTCAGGCGTTTCCAATGGCAGCAACTTTTCACCATCACCCATAGCGCGTTGTCCCTGAAGGCCAAGGATTTTTGGGATACTGGGACCATGGACATCCACGTCAAGTAAGCCTGCTTTGAAGCCACGCAGGGTTAAACCGAGTGCCAAATTGGCTGCGACCGTGCTTTTGCCGACACCGCCTTTTCCGGAGAGGACGACCAAAACGTGACGGATCTTCTCCAAAGTGGGCTTCACAGGATCTGCTTTAGGTTCGGAGCACGAACCTTTACTTGCACAACTGGAACAATTACCGTTGCAATCTGCCATAGGGGTAAATCTCTTTCTGTAGGATTAGGGGTGTAGAATGATGTGTTTATGCTCTTCCGGTAAATTCACCGGTGGCGGTTTCAATGATGATACGTTCGCCAATAACGATATATTCCGGCACGGTCACGGTGAGCCCTGTTTCGCAAGTGGCCGGCTTGCCACGTCCTGTCGCGGAGGCTCCTTTCATCACGGGATCGCACTGAGTGACGGTTAATGTCACCTTTTGTGGCGGTTCCACTGCGAGCACTTTACCTTCACTGATAATGGCTTTCAGGTCTTCCATGTCCGGGAGCAGGTAGGGGAGCAGATTTTCAACGTCGGCTTTGGTCAGTTCAAACTGCTCATACGTTTCCTGATCCATGAAGGAATAAACGCCGTGATCTTCGTAGAGAAATTGTGTGGGACGCACTTCAAAATTGGCTTCTTTGTAGAGGTCGTCTCCCTTAACCGTGTGATCCAGTTTCTGTTTGGTTACCAGATTACGGAAACGGAAATGATAGAGCGTTGCCGCGCCACGCGCACTGGGGTTGGTGACCTGCATACTATCTAACTGATGTGGCACACCATTGAGTTCAACGAATCCGCCACGTTTCAAATCACAAGCACGAATCATAGAAAATCCTTACGATTATGGGATGAATAGAAGAGGTTGCCGAAACTTCGGCTGAAAGGAATTAGTTCTCTTTTGCGCCGTCCATATAGGCTTGACGTGCCCGTTCAAAGGCTGGAGATTTGGCAAATCCGCAGCATTTGAACTCTGGACAGAACCCACGATAGACGCATTCCGGCACGCAACAGGAGGCTAATTCCGGATTTTCCTGTGCGATGGCATCAACCAACAGCTTCCACGCTTCACGTGTTTCGGGGGAGGCCTGCATACACAGACGTTTCCGAGAGATGGTCATAATGGCTTGAGCATTGGCAATACACTCGTGCGACACAGGCGTATCCTGGCGTGCTGCATTGCGATCATTCCCTGTACGGTCGCTGCGTTGCGTGCTGACAAAGTGGTCAATGCCAAATTTGTGACGTACTAAATGAACGCTGACCCAACTTTTCAGACCAACCCATTTCCAACGGAAAACGAGTTGCCGGATAGGGGAGTGTTCTGCTAAAAGCATCCGTTTTTTCCAACTGCTGGAAGGCTCGCCATTACCGGCTTCTTTATTGATGGTGGTGCGAGCTGCATCTGCGACATCACGCCATGTGGAGCGTGTTCCGAAAAACTGTAATTCAAGGGCCATCGGTATTCCTAATGGATGGGTTTTAAATAGATGCCGGCGTTATTCATTAATTTCGGCATTTGTTAAAGTATAGCAAAATCACGCTATTCCGTAAAAGGAGAACGTATATCTTCTATATAAAATCGTGATGTGTCATAGTAATGTGCACCGAAGAAAAATCCAGTTATGTCACACTATTGCTCCTATGTGTCATTTGAATGTGCACCGAAGGAGCTACGCCATGACAGCAAAAACAACGAGGGAATACATGACTAAAATGA
>JAFTHG010000138.1 GCA_017457555.1 Kiritimatiellia bacterium
GTCCTTCAGGAGTTTGTAACCCTCAAAGAGTTGCTCACGAGTGAAACCATACTTTGCTTCCTCCGGCTTGCCAATGATGGCATTGCCGCCTTTGAGCGGACCGGGATTGTAACGGAAGCAAACCAGTTCCGGCAACTTACCGCAAGCCGTTTCCAGGAAAGGAATGTGGGTAATATCATCAAGGTTGATATTGGCACCCATCTGAACTGCCTGAACAAACTCTTCTGCCGGCGTGTCATTGGAGGTGAACATAATCGCTTCGCCATCCAGTCCCACCTGCTGAGAGAGCAGGAGTTCCGGCAAGGACGAGCAGTCCGCACCAAAACCCTCTTCTTTCAACACCTTCATCAGGAAGGGATTGGGCGCAGCTTTGACGGCAAAGTAATTGCGGAAACCCTTATTCCACGCAAAGGCCGCTTTCAAACGGCGTGCATTGGCACGGATAGCCTTCTCGTCATAAAGGTGGAAAGGCGTCGGCCAACGGGTTGCAATGTCACGTAATTGGGCTTCGGAACACGGTAAGGTCTTGTCTGTCATAATTGGAACACTGCTCTTTCAGGGGTTAGCGGGAGTAAAAGGGATTTCTTTTGCACCTTGCCACAGGGCTTCAATATCATAGTATTCGCGCGCTTCCGGTGCGAAAATGTGTGTCACCACCGTGAACGCATCCAACAGGACCCAGCCGCTGTCCGATTCACCAGAGGTGCGGTAACGGGTGTCACTGCCAGTCTTCAGGAAAGTTTGTGCTGCTTTCTGCAGGGCCTTCAAGTGCGGAGCAGAGGTGCCGGAAGCCACCACGCAGATATCCGTAACGGTGGAGATGCCGCGCACATCCAGAATGCGGATGTCGTCAGCCTGTTTGTCATATAACGCTTGGGCAATGCCTAATGCAAGTGCTTCTGTGGACGTTGTCATGGGATAAGGTCTCCTTTTATAAATAGAGGTGGTGATCCCGAAGGTAGCGTGCTTCCAAATCACCCATAGCATACCGAATTGGTTGGTGCTTCGCAACAGCTTCCCGAATGGTGGTACTGGAAAGATCCACCAGTGGGCCCGTTAAATGATGTGCCAGCAACCGGGGCGAAAAGCATGTTTCTGGGGGTTCAACTCCCGGTCGGTCAAAGACGATAAATTCACAGCAGTCCAGTAATGCTTCGGGTTGATACCACTTCGGGAAAGAGCGAACAGAGTCCATTCCCATGATAAACCAGAAGCGTGTCTGCGGTTCTTCGCGGCGAAGTTCGGTCAACGTGTGCAAGGTGTACGTTGTGCCGCCGCGGAAAATCTCACGGCAATCAAGCGTAAAGTGAGCGTTTGATGCCAGAGCCAGGCGCAACAATGCACAGCGATCCTTCGCCGGAATCGGATGTTGCGCCTTTAATGCCTGTTGCGAACAGGGCATAAAGCGGACCTCATCGAGCGCAAAGGTGGTGAGCGCTGTCTGTGCCAACGCCAAATGCCCGGCGTGAACCGGGTCAAATGAACCACCTAAAAGGCCGACATTCCGCATGGATGAGGTCCTGTTCTGCCGTTATTCAAAGAAGGCTTCCGGCGGCGTTGCAACCGGACGCGGTTTGAAGGCGCCTGATTCTGCCTGCGGTGTCAGACCATATTCCGGAGAAGCGGCCTCTGATAACCGGAAGATGTAGCGGAAGAGGAAGATGACACCTGTCAGAACCAACAAAAGGATGAAGACCAGCAGTGCCTGATGGTACATACGAGGCGTGCCATAACGGCCTTCATCGCCGTGCAGACGTTCGACGCGTGGCCGTGTGGCACGTGTGACCAGTCCGGAGCATCCCTTTGCAATACCCTTTGCTACGGCATTGATTGTGGCGGCCTGTGGGCTGGGAGGCGTCTTAACAGGTTCCTGTGGTCCAAAGATGCGCCGCCCAGTTTCTTCACGGGGGGCTAATTCTTCACTGCGATCAGTACGCGGAATGATGGTGCGTTCGCGCTTTTCCTTCTCGAATGCTGTGCTGAAAACTGGGCGAAGACGCGGTCGCGGTGGCTCTGCTGCAGGAACTGTTTCAACCTGTGATGGCTTTTCCGGTAAGGTGTCACCTGAAAGCGTAAAGGCCGGTTCAGTGACAGGAGCAGGGGTGGGTGACGGTGGAGGCGTGAAGCGTTCCGGCTCTTGGGGCTTTGGCGTTGCTACAGGAGTAGGTGCAACTTTTACTTCTGGTGCAGCCGGTGGTGGCACA
>JAFTHG010000139.1 GCA_017457555.1 Kiritimatiellia bacterium
GTGCAGCCATTGGTCGTTATGGCGCACATGCCACCGAAAAGCTCGTCTATGGCTTCCTCCGCTGGTTGAAGATGCAGCAAGGTTACAATGGACTCTGGGAAGATGATGCCGGTTTGACATCAATCGCCCTGCTCTGCTATCTGGCTCATGGCGAACTGCCCGGTCAGAGTGAAGAGTTCGGTCCAACGGTGGAAAAGGCCATCCGTGCAATGATTGCCGACCAGATTACCACCGAAGAAGAAGCAAAGGCTGACCACTCCAATTCGCCCCGTACCGGCGGTACGCTTGATTGGCGTCGTGGTGAGGTGGGCTACTTCAAGTCGCGTAACGCCACCAACTACACCCAGTTGGTCTCTGTTTACGCCCTCGCGGAAGCTTACGCAATGACGCGCATCCCTGACCTCAAGCCTGTGGTTGAACGCGCCATCAAGCCGATTATTGATGGGCAGAATGCCAGCGGTGGTTGGTACTACAACCTTGATGCCAAGTGCCCCACCACGGACACTTCGTACGCCAGTTGGGCAGTTCAGGCACTCAAAGCAGCAAAGCTTGCCCATGTCGGCGACCAGAAGTTGAAGGGACAAATCGTTGCTGCGCTCAAGAAGGCTTCCAAGGGCATTAAGACCTGTTTGCACACGGAAGGCGCTCAGGCTGGTGCATTCGGTTATCTGAACACGCCACGTGAGAAGAATAGCTACTGGGGTTTAACGGCTCCCTGCGTACTGATTCTCCAAATGTTGGACGAAAGTGATACCGAACTCTGCAAGAAGTCGCTCAAGTACATGGAAACATGGGACCCGACTTTCAAAATTACCGAAGCGCCTCCGAAGAAGGAGAAGAACCCGGCAATTGGAAAGTCCTCCCAGTACTACTGCTACTACCTCTCACAGGTGCGCTTCAATCAGGGCGAAAAGCACCCGGCATGGTTCCGTTGGAACGAAACGCAAAAGCGTCTTTACAGTGCTGCAGCAATCAACATCCCAGCGGACAAGTCCGGTTATACCGACCATAATGGCAAGCCGCAGTATATTACTTACTGGGGCGTACAGGGTTCAAAAGCCAAGTATAAGGGCGAAGCCAAGGAAATCACTGACGAACAGCGTTTAATGCAAGATTCTAAGACAAAGAATGGTACACGTGCCGGTTACAACGTCAAGGATCTCATTAACCGCGATGTCTGCACATTATCAAGCTGGCACAGTGGCAAAAACCCGGCGAAGAAAGGTATGTTGCTCGGTAACTGCCTGACGGCACTCCAGTTGATGGTGTACTACCGCAACAGCCCACTCGCCAAGGGTGCACTCTCCAAGATTGAGGTTGAAACCGAAGTCAAGGTGGAGGACAAGACAAATGAAGTCGAGATTGAAGGTATTGACGACCTTTAATCCACTCTCTTCCCCCAACTAAAAAAGAAGCCTTCAACGTTCAGTTGAGGGCTTCTTTTTATGTCTGCCCCCTCTGAAGAGTGACTGTAATACATTGGTAGGTTTTTTTCGCGCCCTTTCTTCGCCTTTCTGCGTCCACCCCTGACTTGCATCAAGCCCGAGATTTGTACGCCCTCTGACGGCTTCTCCTGCCGTTCGAGGGACATTCGCTCCACACCATCATCACCTTCCAATTATCACACTTCCAGCGCGAAGATCTGCAGATGTGGTTTCACAACGCCTTCCCCCGCCCCATCAACAGCACTTTTCAGGGTGCTTAAAAAGGCAGAAAAGCATATAAAATAGGGCATTTCCTCACGCGCGCATACGTATGAGCGCGATATTTTATGGTATAATAGATACTACTTGAAAGGATTGTAAGATATGGACGATGATGTTCAGTTGATGCCGGCAAAAGATGCGCGCTTGACCTCCATCAATGTAGAAGAGGAAATGAAGAATTCCTACATTGACTATTCAATGAGTGTGATTGTGTCGCGTGCACTCCCGGATGCAAGAGATGGATTTAAGCCGGTGCATCGTCGCGTGCTCTATTCGATGTATGCGATGAAGAACTTCTACAACACCAAATATATGAAGTCGGCACGTGTGGTTGGTGAGGTGATGGGTAAGTATCACCCGCACGGTGACAGTTCAATTTATAACACGCTGGTGCGTATGGCGCAGTGGTTCAGTCTGCGTATTCCCTTAGTGGATGGTCACGGTAACTTCGGTACGTTAGATGGCGATGGCGCAGCAGCCGCACGTTATACCGAATGCCGCA
>JAFTHG010000140.1 GCA_017457555.1 Kiritimatiellia bacterium
GCTAGCACTACTGCAAATATTTCTTTTGCTACTGGTAGTGCCGCTACCATCGTTAACAACTCCGCCAACTGGGCTGCCTACGGCACAGCTGTTCCGGAGCCGACCTCTGGTCTTCTCATGCTCGTCGGCCTTGGCGCTCTCGCGCTCCGTCGCCGCCGTGCGTAATTCAGTGGTTAGTGGTTAGCAGTTAGCGGTTAGTCGTTAGTGCTAATCCACTATTAACTGACAAAGGCCCGTCCGCTTGCGCGATGAGCCTGTGACGAAGTCATCAGGTTGTCCGAAGTTGCGGACGCAACTGAGCCCGCAGGGTCGCAAGAGACCTCGCGGGCCTTGACTTTGAAATCCTGGCTATGGTATCATTGCGGTGTTTTAAGGAAATAAAATGACTGCAGTACTGAAAGAGCGAATTGATAATGCCGAGGCAAGATTTTGTGTGCCTGAGGTGTTCTATTCAAACGAAACGGCTTGCAAGATACAAGCCGGAATCGACTCTTTCCATCGTGGTAACGGTGAAGATGCCGAAGCGGTCTTTGCAGAACTTCGCAAGAAGTATGCTCTATGATCTTTTCGGTGGCAATACAACCCGAAGCCAAGGTCGAGCTTGACGAAATCTACAGATATGTTGCGCATCATCTAAGGAATATCCCAGATGCGATTCGTCTTTTGGATCGGCTTGAGCAGTCGATACTTTCTCTTCGGGAAATGCCTTACCATGCACCATTGTCGCGTGATCCGCGTTTTGCCATACAGGGCGTGCGGAAACTGTCTGTAGGGAACTACAACGTTTTCTACATGGTGGATGAAATGATGCTGGAAGTGAGCGTTGTGCATGTAGCGCATCATTTGCGCGATGAAGGCTCCCTCGCCTAAGCCATAGCATCAAAACAAAATAACTAGGTAAGAGTTGTACGTCACAACGCCAATCTCTCATCTCCCATTACCCATTACTCATCTCTTCTTTCTTTACCCTTAACTCTTTACTCTTCACCCTTTACTCCCATGACCTTCACAGTTAAATATAGAGCTACCGATGGCAAGATGTGCGAGAAGTGCATCGAGGCGGCAAGTCGCAGTGAGTGCGTTGCGAAGTGCAAGGCGCAGGGCGTTGCGCCGATAAGCGTCAAGGAAGGCGGCAAAATTTCCAACGCTAAGACGCAGAGGCGCGAAGAGCGCAAAGCATTGAGCGGTAAGGTGATATGGATTATTGCCGGTGTCGTTGCTCTGGGCGGCGTTTTGTGGTGTTTCCTTGGGCGGCAGAATGAGGTGACTGTTAAGGGGGAGAAGCCCAAAGCCGTAACGCCCGTCAAGGCCAAGACCAAAGAAATGACACCGGTAAAGGCTCCGACAGCAAATCTTGCGCCAAAACCGCCCAAAGCGGAAAAACCCGAGTATGTAAAGAAGCCAGGACAGCTCCAATTGCCTGATGGTAAGATTCTCACGTTCCCGACGCCAAAACCGGGGGAAACTCGCAAGGTTCATGCCGATGGGCATACGTATGAGTGCGATCATCTGGGGAATTTCAGGGACATCACTCCTCGCAAGCTGTTCCATACCGCGTTTGAGGCGAACTTCCTGGGTCTTGCTGTGGAGGGAGGCGCGTTCATTCCAGCTTTTCTAACGGGAC
>JAFTHG010000018.1 GCA_017457555.1 Kiritimatiellia bacterium
TCCTTCGGTGCACATTCAAATGACACATAGGAGCAATAGTGTGACATAACTGGATTTTTCTTCGGTGCACATTACTATGACACATCACGATTTTAGCGACGGCTTCGCAATATTTGTAGCACACGTAGAAGTGAAAATCCGTTATACTATAAGAGATATGTTCGGGCAAATGGCAGACGGACAGGAAAAGGATTAAAGGCAATGAGTACACCATATGAATTTGAGGGAACGGTTAAGGAAATCATGGATCTTCAGACGTTTCCAAGTGGTTTTTGCAAGCGTGAGTTTGTTGTGACGGATAAAGATGATCGTTATCCGCAAGATATCAAGTTTGTTGCCATCAAAAATAACTGTGCCTTACTGGACAGTGTCCATCGTGGAGATGAGGTGCGTGTGACCTTCTCATTACGTGGGAATTGCTATAACGGCCGTTACTACACGGACTTGCAGATGTTTAAGTTGGTGAAGGTGGAAGTGGATGGCTCCACAGCAGAACCTATCCCACAGCCAGCAGATGAGTTTCCGGTTGACGAAATAAGTGATGAAGACATGCCCTTCTGATTCAAGTGCATGGTCTGTGAAGCGACTCATAGAGGCCGGGCGCCTCTATTTGTGTCGCCACGGAATGGATGACGATGAGGCGCAGAGTCAAGCACGAATCTTGCTTGCGGAGCGTCTCTCGTGTTCATTAGGCAGTTTAACCGCCTATGAAATGCGTATTCTTGACGATGTGGCGGTAGCGTGTTTGCGCCAACAGTTTAAGCGCATTGCTGCAGGTGAGCCTATCCAGTATGTCGTGGGAACATGGCCGTTTCATAATATTGTGTTACATACAGATGCTCGTGCGCTGATTCCGCGTCCGGAAACGGAAGAATTGGTTGAGCGGATCCTGCGGAGTACAGTTTGGCAACGCGCGGAAGTGATTGCCGATATCGGGACAGGCACAGGAGCCATTATTCTGGCATTAGCTTTTGCTGCCAGAGGTACAAATCGGAGATTTATTGCGGTTGATTTGTCTGAACAGGCATTAGCGTTGGCTCAAGAGAATGCGGCCCGTTTGGGGTTGAGCGATGTGATTACATTTATTCATGGAGATGGCGCGGGGGTGTTAGAGGCGTGTTCGTGTGATATTGTGGTGTCGAATCCTCCCTATATTGCAACGGAAGTGGTTAATCAATTGCCCAGACATATTTTGGAACATGAGCCACGGATGGCGTTGGATGGTGGTGCAGATGGATTAGATATCTTGCGTCAGATTATCGTAGACGGGACGCAGGTGCTTAAGCCGTCAGGACGTATTTTCTTTGAAATCGGGGACGAACAGGGCTTGGCAATGCAACGCTTATTGGAGCGTGCAGGTTATTCGGATGTTGTCGTCGCCCGTGATTTCGCCGGTCATCATCGCTACGCAGAGGGAACACTCTTGTGAAGTTTGAGCCGAAAGCGTTGCCAAAGGCACCACGCCAACGTGCGCTTCAAGCGTTTGTTGCAGAACGGTTGCCGCTTTTACGGCGTGAAACGCCACCACCGATGCGCTATGATTCGGTGACGTTGTTGCTTTATTTCTTTCCACAAACGGCACACCCTGAATCCTTTGACCTATTTGAATTTGCCATCCGTCAATCGTGGGCGGTATTGGGACGGTTGCAAACGGTAATTGTGACGCACAACCAAGCACTAATCCCTGAAACCTTTTTGCGTGATAATCCCGTTCCCGTAGAAGTGCAGGAGGAGCCGCAGCTTATTCCTGGTGATATTCGCTCAATGAGCCGAGATTGTCTGGTGCGACTCTATCAACGTTTTCATACCTCCCACGTCTTGATTGTGCAAGCAGATGGTTGGCCGATGGAGGATCGGTTAAAGGATTTCTTAGAGTATGACTTCGTAGGAGCTCCCAATGTGACCCCCGGGTGGCGATCACACGTGGCGGATTGGTTGGGGTTGACCGTCTTGAATGGCGGCTTTTCGTTACGCTCGCAGCGGTTGTGCCGTGCGGTTGCACGTATGTGGCGTTGGCTTCCGGCAGCAGTAGCGCCGAGCGAAGATCATGTCTACGCGCGTTTTAGGGCCCTCTTTCATTTCCCCTCAGCCGCCATTGCTCGTCAATTTAGTGAAGACGCATTAGATGGCTTGTTGCCACCGGCTCCAGATGCTGCTCCGATGGGATTTCATCGAGCCTCAACCTTTGATGCGCTTTGTGCTCAGCAGTCCCCCTTAACGGTTGTCAGTGTGGTGCGTGATTGGGATTGTTATACCCGATGTGTGCGTGAGAATCCGTATTTGCAAGGTGCTCGTTTTGTTACATTTGATAATACCGTGGAAAATATTCCGATTCCGGAACGGTATAATGCATTCTTAGCAACGATGCCGAAAGAAACAGGTTGGATTCTCTTTGCTCACGAAGATTTCGACCTTCACGAAGATCCCAGACCTAAACTCTATCGCCGATCAACGCTCTTTCCATGTGGAATAATTGGAACACGGACAATCGCCAATTCGGTGATTTTGCCCTTTGGAGAGATTTCTGATTCGGATCGGGATGGTTCACGCCAGCACATGAATCGGCCTCCGTTGCCGTACACTACACTTTTAGGCGCCCGCACAGAAAACTGTGATTGTTGCGGTTTCTTCGTTCATGCCGATACCTTTCGTGCTTGGAAGCTGCGTTTTGATCCGTTATGTCCGTGGGATCTCTATGCCGAAGACCTCTGTTTTCAGTTTATTCAAGCCAGCGGTCACACGATAAGTTTACTGCCTGTCAAGGCGCACCACTGGTCGCGTGGCAATCCGAATACGCCACATTTTAGAGCTGCACTGGCTCATTTGAATGCAAAGTATGCGGATGTTTGTTTCGCAGGAGGGACGTGCATCTTCTCAATTGGAAAGCGTCCAAGTCTGCGATTGCGGAGCTTTCAGTTTTTGGTTCATCACCTCTTTTTACGCTGGGTTACACCGAAACAGGTCGGACAGTGCGAGGAACATCAATGAATTTTAAAGATCGATTAATTCAAGATTTGGATGCACTTCGTTGCAATGGAATGTACCGTCAGTTGTCGGTTGTGCCTGATGGGATGGTGAATCTCTCCGGAAATGACTATTTGGGCCTTCTAGAAGATGATGCACTTCGGGAGACCTTTTATGCTCAACTCTCTGGTTCGGATCGTTTGTTAAGTGCGGCAAGTTCACGATTGTTGACGGGAAATGTGCCGGCTGCGATAGCTTTAGAGTCCTTACTGGCAGAACGCTATGGCACAGAGGCGGCTCTTGTTTTTGGTTCCGGGTATCATGCCAACACAGGCATTCTGCCTGCATTGGTTGGAAATAAAAGTCTTATTCTCTCCGATCGCTTGAACCATGCGAGTCTGATCGATGGCATTCGGGCAACGGGTGCAGATTTCTATCGCTTCAGACACAATGATTTAGCGCATGCCCGGAGTTATCTGGAACGCTATGCAGCGTCCTATGATGAGGTCTTTGTTGTCACAGAAAGTGTCTTTTCAATGGATGGGGATTGCACGGATTTGCAGGCATTGGTGCAATTGAAGCGTGATTTTCCTAATGTGGTGCTCTACGTTGATGAAGCGCATGGGGTGGGCGTCTTCGGAGATCAGGGCCTTGGTCTGGCTACCTTGGCAGGGGTTCACCATGAGATTGATCTATTGGTTGGTACCTTTGGGAAAGCGCTGTGTTCCACGGGCGCGTTTGTGGTGTGTTCCAATGCGATTCGTGAAACACTGGTGAATAAAATGCGCCCCTTTATCTTTACGACAGCATTGCCGCCGGTGAATCTCGCATGGACGCACTTTGTCATTCAGGCTCTACCGGAAATGCACGCACGGCGTACACATCTGTTGGCGATGGCAAGTCGTCTAACGGAGGCGATACGTCAAAAGACGGGCGCGTGTGTCAGTTCATCACACATTGTCCCATACGTGATTGGGAGCAATGAGGCGGCAATTGCCGAGGCTAAACGTTTTCAGGATGCTGGATTTTACGTTTTGCCAATTCGCCCACCAACGGTGCCAAAAGGGACCGCACGTTTGCGATTCTCGCTTTCCGCAGCGGTAACAGACGCTGATTTTGAACGTTTACTCAACGTCCTGTGATATGAATTCCGCTACCAATCGTCCTTTTGAACAGTTATCTGGAAGTGTAGATGCGATTCACTTCCGGAATGAGGAAACGGGTTATACGGTGCTGTCTGTGTTACCTGTAGCGGAGGTGCAGGGTGATAAGCGCCGAATAACGGTGGTGGGCAAGTGTGCAACCGTTTGGATTGGGGAGGAATTAACCGCTGAAGGGCGCTGGATTGAAGATCCGCGTTTTGGGAAACAGTTCAAAGCAGACACAATCACTTGTATAACACCGACGTCAATTGAGGGGATTCGGCGCTTCTTGGCCAGTGGTTTGATCCGAGGAATTGGCCCCATTTTAGCTGATGCGATTGTAAAACGGTTTGGTTCGGACACCATTCATATTTTGGATACGCGTCCGGATCGGCTTCGAGAAGTACCGAAGGTTGGTCGGAAAAAGTGTGATATGATTCGAAAGTCGTGGAGTGAACAGCGACAAAGTCACGAAACGATGATTTTCCTTCAGGCGCAGGGGATTGGTACTGGAATTGCTGCGCGCATTTGGCGACGTTATGGCGCTGATGCAATTGCGATTGTAAAGCGTAATCCTTATCGTTTGGCAGAGGATGTGCGTGGTATCGGATTTCTTACGGCTGACCAGATTGCCTTGCGGATGGGAATTGCTAAAGACTCAGAATTGCGTGCTGAGGCTGGTCTGTTACACTGTTTGAAGCGAGCTGCTGATGAGCAGGGATTTGTTTATTTGCGGCAAAGTGAACTTTTCCTTGCGGCTAATGAGGCGTTGGATATCCCTGTGGAAAAATTGGCAACTGCCTTGGAGGCAGATGCAGAACGTGGTGTGGTGACGCTTGAAGAGGATCGTGTCTATCTTGCAGAGCACTTTGCTGACGAACAGATGATTGTTGAACGCTTGGCTAAACTGATTCAGACAAAGCCGAAGTTTAGACCCATTCTTGCCGACAAAGCGGTGGCTTGGGCAGAGGAACAGATGAAGATTTCGCTGGCCTCTGCACAATGGAAGGCTTTGCTGACGGCATTAGAAAGTAAGGTTTCAGTAATTACGGGTGGGCCGGGTGTGGGTAAAACCACGATTATCAAGGCGTTGGCTTCGGTTTACCATGCGCGGAAATTACGCCTCTTTTTGGCTGCTCCAACCGGTCGCGCTGCCAAGCGGATGTCGGAAAGCACCGGATTCCCGGCCACAACGCTTCATCGTCTGTTGAAGTATCAACCACAGACAGGTAAATTTCTTTACAGTTTGGAGAATCGTTTTCAGGGAGATGTCTTCATCGTGGACGAGAGTTCAATGTTGGATGCCACGTTGACACGTCAGTTTTTAAGCGCACTTCCGGATGAGGCGGTTCTTATTTTTGTGGGTGATACGGACCAGTTGCCGAGTGTAGGCGCAGGGAATGTGTTGGCAGATATCATTACGTCCGGGGTTGTGCCGTGTTCACATTTGACAACGATCTTCCGCCAAGATGCCTCTGGTATGATTGTACGTAATGCCCACCGTGTCAATCGCGGAGAAGCTTTTGAAGTGCCACCAACAGGAGCTGTCAGTGATTTCTACTTTACGGAAGCTCAAGATCCTCAGAAGATTCAAGACTTGCTCTTGCGGTTTATGGTTGAACGTATCCCAGCGAAGTTTCACTTTGATCCCTTAAATGATGTGCAGGTCTTAACGCCGATGCGCCGGGGAGAATTGGGCACAGATCGCCTGAATGCGTTGATTCAGGCGCGTCTGAATCCTTCTGGTGAAACACTGTGGCGTGGGAATACACCCTTTCGGAAGGGTGACCGCGTTATGCAAATTGCCAATAATTACGATAAAGACGTGTTTAATGGTGATATTGGCCTCATTCAGATGGTGGATTCAGAGGCGCGTTCACTGGTCGTTTGTTTTGAAGGACGGTTTGTTGAATATCAGGCTGAGGAATTGGAAGAGCTTGTTCTGGCCTATGCTACGAGTATTCATAAGTCACAGGGAAGTGAATATCCGGTAGTGATTGTCCTTATGCATACGCAACATTTCAAATTATTACGGAAGAATTTGATTTATACTGCGATTACACGCGGCAAGAAGTTGGTGATTGTGATAGGCTCTTCAAAGGCTCTTTGGATTGCGCTCCATGCCGAAGCTGATTCTGTTCGGCAAACAACATTATCCATCCGTCTCAAGAATCGCTTAGATGTTCACTGATAGGAGAGGCATGACTTTAACGTAATCGGCACGTTGAGTATCCCAACGTGCCGATTTCTTTTTAGGCGTGTCAGTTAAAGCTTAACGACGAGTCATCAATAAGACGGTATAACCACGTCTTGAGAAAGAACCGAGAGTATCAAATCCCTGTTCCTGCATCATTTCAAGAGGCTTGCTTTCGCGTTTGGATACAAAGGCGAGAATACCGCCTCGCTTTAGCAGACGGGCTGCCGTTTTGATAAAGAATTCTGCAATTCGCCAATCGCCGAAGTAGGGGGGATTGGCTAAAAAGAGGTCGTATGTAGCCGCAGCACCAACGCCATCCGCCGAGAAGGTCAA
>JAFTHG010000141.1 GCA_017457555.1 Kiritimatiellia bacterium
CTATTTTGAGCATAGTTGTCCACGATCCAAAGGTGATGATGCTTCTTCAGATTCCATTGGTGATGGTAATCATGATATTGATGGGTGTGGGGTTATGAATCCGAATGGGGATGTTGATGGAACGCAGGTGAACGAGCAGGGGGTTTGTCTCTGTTTTGATTCTAAAAATGATGAGGGCGGTATTTCACCAAAGCCGGCCAGTTGGTATGGTTCGCCGGAAGGGCAATGGTCACAGGCACAAGTGGCGCTGATTAATGGTGCATTGTATGACTTTATTGATGGAGATTTAAAGGTGTTCTCCAATCCTGCTTTTGATGATGTGGCAAACAAGAAATTGCGTATCTCAAAGCAGAAGATTTGCCGTGCGTACGCAATGAATGTAATTACAGGCACGGATCGCGATTTATATGATACAGGTCGGGATCACTATGGGACAGGTGGTGGTACTGCAGGTGGCGGTGGTACAGGAGCGTGTCTCTCATGCGGTTCAAATGAAGACCATGCAGCAATTCGTTTGGGACGTTCCGATTTGATGGTTTACATTGATTCAGAAAAACGTGAGGAAGCCTTGCCATCTAAAACGGCTTTGATTGTAGAATTGGATTTGGACAATGAAAGTGTGAAGTCTGAAAATGACCTTGCCGGGGACCAGGTGTGGGATTGGGATACGGGTGATGAGTCGATGGGCTTCAATCACGAGGATAACGGTTTATTCTATGCCCATGTATGTTTTGCTGACGGACACGTGGAGGCGATTCGCGATCCCTCTTTGGATTCATTAAGCCCAAACACGACACGCCGCCAGAAACTTTCTAAGTGGTATGGTTCAGGTGGACTGAACAGTGATGGTGAAAAATTGGATTGACCATGAAGAAACAACTTAAACTTGGAGCAGTCCTTCTTCTCTCGGCGAGCCTGTTTCACGGGTTCGCCGCGCGAGCTCAAGGAATTATGCAGGAAGAACGCGTCTCTTATGCACTGACGCTTATAGATGCCGGAGCTGATGGGTCTGGAAATACCAAGACGGGTGGACCGGTTACTGAAAGTACCCAAAAGGTGCGTTTGAAAGTTACGGTGTCCGTACCGCGAGCAACGGGTTCCAACTACTACAGTGCGATCCCGACATATGCCGCTCCGGCGCGTTTGATGTTCCGTAAACATCGCGGACCGGATACGGCATTCGACGGTACTATCCCATTGATGCGAGATGCGCCGTACACGAGTAGTGCAGCGACGGCTTCTGCCACAACTTCCTACTATCCGATGCCACAGGCTGATGCTGAAGGTCTTTCAATTACAGATGCCCGTCAGTTGAACTTGACGGCGGTTGATGCGAATTCAGCAACGAATCGTGATGGCACGCCTTATATGGATTATATCGGCTTGGGACGTGCATATGATGTGGGGCGTTGGGAGGCTACGTATCTCAGTACAGAAGCATTTGATATGAATGTTGTTCTGAATGCCCCAGATGATGCTGAAGCCAAGATTCTGATGGTACGATCGCTTTTGACGGGTGAGGGGACCTATGAATGGTTTGTAGCCTCTCGCAGAGGTTTGGGATCGGTTGCTCGTATCTCGGATATTCAAGATCATGGTCGTAATATGACTTTTAATGATCTGCGTCTCTGGACACATCAAGGAGCAGAATCTACCTATCTTGATGAAGACTCTCGACAGACTTTGGGGAAATATGAAAATTGGATCTTGGCCTCAATGCCTTTGGGCAATGCTTCAGACCCCTTGGATTCGTGGAAAATTTACAAGGGTTCAATTGGAGTGAACTATCAGGGAGTTTCTGGTGTACAACTTTTAAACAACAGCGTTATTACAACAGATCTTTCGGAAACAGCTCGGGTGGAATCACCAGTTTATCCAGACGGCGTTTCAATGGTAGAATTTGATGCATTAACGACTGCTCAGGATGCAGATCAGGATGCAACGCTGTTGGTGCAGTATTCCGTGTATGACCGCCCCTGGTTAACGTTAACGGAATTAACGTTAACCGCAAATCTTCAGCGTTTCAAAATTAATTTTAATGATCTTGCACCGGAAAATGCCCAAACGCGTTTTCGCTTGGTGCGTAATGCGGTGAATGTTACTGGCGGTTCGGCTAATGTTCACACCTATGTCATTCGTAATTTGATTGTCAAATCGGCAGCCCCGAAGGCTTCTTTCAGTAAATTAACCGTACAGGTGAATGATGGTGTTGGCAGTGCAGAACCGCACGCAGGGGCAGAGTTTTCTGTTTCGGTTCGCGCTACAGCTGAATCAGGTAAAGCTCCACGTGGTTATAAGGGTGTGATTCAACTGCGCCGTCGAGCAGAAGGAGATGCGTCTCGTGTATGGTATGACGTACCTGCTTCTGTGTCGTACAATCCTAATACAGGCGATGGGCTTTTGACGGCAACGTTTACACCTGGTTCTCTGTTGACGAATCCAGATGGTACGCTCAATGTCAAGGATAATGCCTTTTTCACCAAGACGGAAGGTGACGTCACGGGTGTTTTGCCCGGCGTGTATGATGTGATGGTGAAATGTAGCGTTTTCGGTTCGTTTGAAGCCGGACGTGAGGCAATTGATGGGTATGAAGGAACCGAACAGATTCTTGATGGCTACGACGTTGAGGAAACTGGTGTCAATGGTTTACCTGAAACGGTTCATTATCCCTATATCTTGAATGTTCGCGAACGCCCTGCGGTGGCGCAGTCGGTTTTTATGCGTGTGATGTACCGCACGGGTAACTCTACCGATAACTACGATTTGGATACGTTTGATGTGCCGTTATTGCCTTCGGGTAAAACTGCGGATGTCTGGCGTATTGATTTGGCTAAATTGTTGAAGTTGGCAGAGTCCACTGCGGTATATGCGTGGGGTTATGAGTCTGGCAATCCGGATGATGCGCTTGTGTATGAAACGGGCTATATTGCGTTTAAGCTCTGTGCTGTTGCTGCGGATGGTTCGGAAACGTGGTATGGTCTAAATAGCGCAATCTCGTCTGCTGCAACGCGTCCTGCGCCAGTGGAAGTGGTCCCCTCTGTAGCAGAAACGTTGGCAACAGCAACCTCAGAAGCTACAGCTGTACCGATTTTGGTCGCTGTAGACTCCTTGCCCAATTCGCATTTGATGGTGGAATTGAATTTGGCAGATCCACAAGCCGCCGTTGCGAACATGGCGGGTTCTTTCTGGCAGGATTTCAATATGTGGGATCCATCGGAAACCTTTGTTGAAACGGAATTCCGCGAGAATGTCACCGCTGTGGTCGCGGATTTTGATTGTGAATCTTCAACACAGGATGGCGAAACGAAGTTGATTGCTGGATGGATCCCAGATGAAGGTCCGCTGGCAGATACCACGGCCTTTTTGGACGAAGTGGCCGTCGGGCGTTTGAGTCAACGAGGGCAGTATCCCTTCATTTTACGTGATAAGTCCTATATCAGCGATACGCGTCTCTTTGCTTCTTGGGGCGCATCCCCGGATCGTGCAGAACCTGAATATCTGCGCGTGGACGACAGTGATTCGATTTACTCTGATTATCTGCAATTCAATAGTCAGACAGAAGTTGTGTTGCGTCGTGGTATCTATTCACCCACGGGTAACATCTATGGTACTGACGCACTCTTCCGTCTTTGCGGGGCGGGAGCGCTCTCTCCGCGCCATGATACAGGTGCATCAATTACATTGAATGGCGTAGGTAAGGTAAGTTTCAACTTAAGCCTTTCGTTGCCCTATGACATCAATACCATTGCTCAGTTTGTCTCTACAGATGAGAATAATTTGATGAACTATAAGGGGACGGGGCTTTCGGCGAGTGTTTCGTTCACGAATCCCTCCCAGACGTGTGCACCATCGGGTTATTCGGTGTCTTACTATTTGATTGACTATGCCAATCCGCTTTCGCCAGTACTTTACGAATTACGCGTATCGCAGGTGATGGAATTCCCCACCACGGAGTCGGAAAAACCGCTTGAACGTGTTGTGATGGAATTGTACAAGTGGAATGGTGGCTCTGCTACACGGTTGACATTGACTGTTTCCGGAAACAATGGCGTAGACGAATCTTTCCACTATGCGGGCTCGGATCTGGATGGCAGCACTTATGGTCTTTGGGTGATGGCGGATGGTCGCATTGCTATCGGAAGTGCCGCAGGAACGGCAAGTAGCGCGTTAAATACTTTGGCTTTCTCCAAGGATGTATTAATTTCCAATCCTACGACAAAGCAACTGAACTTCGCATTGGGGTCGGCAGAATGCCGCCCGATTTTCCGCCAGATTGATCGTGTGACAACGGTTGGCTCCAACTATAATGGATCACCTGTTTCGCCTGATGCTGTTACGGTTATGACGCCTTCCTATTCCGGCGGCCGTTCGGTGTGGCGCGTTTCCGCAGATTCGGGTAAAACCGCTCGCATTCAAATCGCTCGTATTACACCAACCGCCAGTCAGGTGGGACGTGTCAAAGTGACAGCCCGCAGTGCCACTGGGACCAAGACATACGATTTCGCCACCGATAAGATGGATCAGTTGTGCGAATTGACGGTGGGTGCTGCAAATGCAGAACTGACCATTGAACCGTATGATGAAAATTGCAATATTTTCGTTGATAATATCGCCATTTCGTCTTGGTGTGGTAACGATGAGAATCGTAATGGTCGTGATCGTGTTCCACTCTTTACGGATGAAGGTTTTGCCGCCAATACAGGCTTTATGGGTGTCGGCGTGTGGATCCGTCCGGAAGACGATGCCCAATTGAATGCGTTGCCGTCAAACTATAGTGGCCGCCAGTGTCTCCTGTTGCAGCGTTCGCGCCAGAATAATACCTACGATTATAAAGAAACGACCACCAATGGTGTGACGCATACCGGCAATTCTTTGGCCCTCTATTTGCCATTCTCAGACAAGGGTTATGGCCCAATCAGCTTCCGTTACCGTATTCCACAGTATGATGAATATGGTAACCAAGGGGAATTGCCCTCGGTTCGCGTGATGTTGCAGTATACTGATGATGGACCGTATCAAAGCTTCCTCGGTAAAAATATTCCCGGCGAATCAGAATGGAAAAATGCTTCTGATCCGATTGAATTGCGGAATACCAGCGGTGAATGGTCAATGGTTTCCATTACACCCAAGGTCAATGGGACTGAATTAGTTGACACGGAAGGCACACTCCGTCTGGTGATGGTGATCTCCGGTGATATGGAAGCTTCGGACGATCCCTATGTTTACATTGATGACGTGCGTGTCACCACCAATGAAGGCGGTTCAACGGCTTCCTGGTCTGCGACGAACGTACGTGTTTCTGAAACGCCTGTCAGCACGCTCTACTGGAAGGATCGTCTTCCCACAGAGGGTGCCTCACCGGAAGAAGTGACCTTTGCACAGAAGAGTACGTTGACCCGTGCGATGCAGTTCAATAATGTGATGACCGATGAAGAGACTGAGGGCACGTATGCCACAACGGTGATTGAGTCGCCGATTTTGGATAATGGTGTCGGTCGTGTTGTCTTCGCAGCTCGTTTGGCCGAACCTCAGACAAAGCCTGTCCGTTTGTATATCTGTGCAACAACGGATGCTACGGATGCTAAGGTAGGTTTGCAACCGGTGACATATGTGGATGTCGCCAATACGGTTTACACCATCTATGATATTGACTTGTCGAAGTATCGGAATTACTACACTGTTCCTAATGCAGATGGTTCGCCAAGCACCACAGCTACGGGTGATGCTTTCTCCTGTTCGGCTATTCGCCGTGTGACATTAAAGGCTTTCATTGAAGGTGATGGTGTCCAGACCGATGGCTTTGGGGCAACGCCGGTTTACGGTCGTGTCCTTATTGATCAGCTGGCGATCGCAAACCCGGTTCTTCCGTCTGTCCGAGTGGCGTCGGTAGCATTCTCCAACCTTCCCGGCACTCTCTCGGCAAATGAATTTGATGCGCGTTCGCCGCTCTCGCAGCCTGTTCAGAATGCCTCAATTCTTCGTACGATGGTGCGTTTGGATCGTGCTCAACTCTTAAAGAATGACTCTATTCGCGTCTTCCTTACTGTAAATCCGCAGCCGGTGAATGCCGCATCTGCTTTGAAACAGTATGTGAATACCTATTCTTACACAGACGTACTGGGTGGTACGGTCTCTGCTTCAGAGCAGCATCCAATCTACTCCTGGGATCAGGATAATTTGGAAGCTTGGCCGCTTTCTGCGTGGTTCAACAGCAGCGATATGTTTGCTAAGATTGCCACGAAGTTGGATAACCCGACTGTGTTGAGCGTGGATGATTTGATGGCAATCAACATTGATAATACCATTGAATTGACGCGCGATCCTACAGATTCACTCTGCTACTATGGTGACCTTTCGGCTCTTTCGCGCTTCAACAATATCCTCTCGCTCCCCGAAAATAGCCTCGTGCGTTACAATGCATGGGCTGTATATCAGAGTGAAGATAGCGATCAGTGGTTCTTCACACAGATTTCTCCCTCTAACTATACGGAATTCCCATGGTACTTCCCGCGTAGCTTGAATGCAGAACTGCGCGAAAAGGCTTCTACTGAAACAGATAAGAAGACGGCCTCCTTCTTCTCGCCATACTATTGGGTCTATTCTTATCTGCCCGGTGAAGCCTTCATTAACGAATTCAACTTTAACGATAACTCTGGTGCGATCGCCAATTCAACGCGTCACTTCGTGGAAATTTGTGCTCCCGTAAATACGAACCTCGGTGGCTGGCGTGTTGAAATGACAACCAGCAATTCGCCTTCGGAAATTTCGGAAAGCTCCATCTCCATTGCTCCGGATGCACCAACTGCGACGGCAGAAACCAATAAAACCTTGCCTGAGCCGGATTTGGGCGCCGTCCCATATCAGCGTAAGGACGCGACCTCGGCTCAACGTTCGTTCTATACTGCGTTCTCTCCGGATTCGCGCGTCTATTACCGTGAAGAGGGTGAAACAAAGACCGATTTGGCCAAGACAAAGAATGCCGGTATTGCTGATCGTTCCATTGAATACTGGTACTCGTTGGGTTCGGGCACGCAAGCTTCCAGTGTGCGTCTCCATCGTCCAACCGGTGGTGCAGAGCACATTGTCTGCTTCTCATTGAATGGTGAAGGTAATGTGGCCAATACACAGAGCCAGAATAATCTGACCCGCTTGTATGATAGTTATCGTGTCGCTTATTCTGAAAAGGGCTTCGGTGGCGAATGGGAACAGACCTTCACCACGGGCACATGGGAAGACTACTCCAAGACTTCTGCTCCGGATACTTTTGGCGCAGATCCTGCGGTGATTACGGCTCAAATGCACGCCCGCCGTTTGGTGAAGGCTGACACCTTCATTGCTGACACGGCGAATGCAAATCGCTTTGCCCTGAATGCAACAGGCTCTGCTTACATTAACGACGTTGCCAATACAACATTTGCCAACTCGATTGCTACAGTCGATATGGGTGGTGTCTTCGTGACCCGTAAGAATGCCATCAATGCCGATGTGGAGAATGGCCCGTTGGATTTGACTGATGTGATGGTCGGCACATGGCCTGTCGCGGTGAATCCCACCATTCAGACCCGTATTACAGAGCCAACCGGTGGTGAGGCCGACTTGGATCCTGTGGTGCAGGTCACCCCGCGTCAGATTAACCCGGATCAATATCTTGTGCTCTATTCGGGCTTCTCATCAAGTGTGGTTACGTCGGAATTGACGGGCCGTTTAGGCAGCCACACGTTGGAAACGCTGGATAAGAATAGAACCTCGCTTCAAGTTAGCGTAGCAGGACGTGAAACGCCATATACCTGGGGCTTGTCGCTCGATGTGGCGTATACGGCATTGACTTACACTGCGCTTCCGTTCCACACGGTAGAGAGTGTCACCTTCCGCTTGAAGGATGCGTCAGATCCTTCAAAGTTCATCACAGATGTTGCAAAATTGACGCAGCTGATTACGGTAACAGGTGGCACGGTTGATGTCAATGCCGCCGCCGCAAACGAAGGTTGGATGACGGTAACTATCCCTGCCGGCACCACTGCTGTTACGGTGACCACCGCCAGTGCAGATCCTGACGATGACGAAGTGCGTTATTCAGTTGAAGCGAAGGGCTCCTTTGCGCTGGATCCTTCCGGCGGTGCTGCACGTGATGTCATTACACAGGTGCGCCCGTACTGCGGTGAAGGTTCGGCAGATTTCCCTGTCCCCGGCTCGGCAAAGTATCAGCCGTGGTGGGGTAGCAACTTCGGCTTTGAAGTCGCTTACGATGATTCCGGTTTGGCTGATGGTACGGTGTTGAGTTCGCTTATTGTCACCTATCCGTCGCCTTCGGCATTAGCCAATAGTGCATGGGATGGCATTGCGTCGCCGTGGACGGGTTGGTCGCATGACATCACGGTGGCCGATCCCAATGACCCAACGCTTACCACCACGGTGACAACGGGTCTTGAAGGCATGGAATATGCCGATGCGCTTGAGTTACTCAAAACGCAACTCGTTCCGAATGCCGGCACGCGTTATGTTGAAATGCCGGGTGGGGCGGATGGCTTCTTCACGGATGCTTCCCTGATTTCAACCTTGGGCGATACGTATGCGAAGGCTGTCGGTTACGATGGCACAGCTGCTACGGCCGCAAAGAAGGAACCGGCTATTCCTTTCTGTGTTTGGGGTGTCTACACCGTCACCCTGCCGACTTCGCGTGGTAATGAAAAGGTTTCCTTCCTAATGCGTCAGGCAATGCCGGGTGAAAAGGCTGGTGTCTGGACGCAACCTGCACACTATGCTCCACTGGCAGACCTCAATAATGGTAAGACGGCAGAAGAAACCATTCCGTATTTCTATCTCTACAGCACGCCGCCACAAGCTGCATGGGTGAACGAAGTCAATCTGGTGAAGGGCTCTGCCGCAGATGTAGATCCCTTCGTGGAAGTCGTTTTCCCTGTCTTGCGTGAAGGCATTCTCAGCGCAACCGCTCCGGTTGTGGCTCAGGCTGACCCTGCCGGCTGGGAAGTGCGCCGCTACGTTGAAAATACGCAGACGTCCGTCATCGGCACATTGAATGCCGCCACGGTCACCACTTCTGGCTCCACTTCTTACAATTATCTCACGCTGGCTATGGCGGAAGATACCGCCACGCGTGCCGCGTATGTCTTACATCGTCCGTGCGGTGCCGCAGAAGGTGGTCTTTGGACGGGCGTGGATGCTGATGGTAATGCCACCATCGTGCCACCGGATGCCAACGCATTGGGCGCAGAAGCCTGGCTCGTGCCTCCAGAAACTTCCTTTGTTGTGCCCGGCAAGTCGGATGCAACGGCACAACCGGGTTCGGTGCAGTTGATTGGCCAGGTGGTCTATCGCGATGGTTACCCGCGTCTCTCTTCGGCCGTTGCTGAACGCACTGACTGGACCTTTGCTCCTGCAACGCAAGGCTCTGACAATGAAGGTGAAATGCGTCCGGATACAAAACCAGTCTGGAATCAGGTCACGATTACGTCAACCATTCGCAACACGGTTTACGCGGGCACCTCTTCCGGTTATCAGTTAGTCCCCGGCGTCTTCTCTCAAGAAAATCTCTTGGGTGAGACAGATCCGATCACCGTGACGCAGAGCGGACGCGACTGGGTCTACAATGATGCCTTGGATGGTTTGGTGATTTCCTATCGCCCACGGGCCAATTACCGTTTTGAATCCATGACGCTTCCAGCGGAATTGATTGGCAAGGTGATGCTTATCGGCCGCCGTGGTGCGCT
The DNA here is from genome assembly GCA_017457555.1 of Kiritimatiellia bacterium. Taxonomy (GTDB): domain Bacteria; phylum Verrucomicrobiota; class Kiritimatiellia; order RFP12; family DVOR01; genus Spyradenecus. The sequence goes on from JAFTHG010000141.1 coordinate 9,729, forward strand.
GACTCCTGAAAATATCCTGGAACGTGTCACCGAATTGAAGCGCGAAGCGGTCCTAGAACCGGCCGTCACGACAACGTCCTGGGTCAATCTGAATGGTCGTGCCAAACTTGAAATGCGCACGGTCGTGGATGCCGCAGGTGCTCACACGGAACCCACCGGCAAGATTCTCTTTGATACCGAATTCTACGAAGGCGATGATGACGAGGGTGAAGCCATCACCTTTGGTGACTTGGATGATTACGTCATCTCTTTGGTTATCGTCTCCGAGCCCTCTTCGGCACAGAATGCGATTGAAGTGGCATTCGGCCAGGGCGAGGTGAAGGCGGGCGCATGGATGGTGTCGCAAACACTCTACGCCCTTGATGCCAATGGTGCTCCGGATGCGGAACGCGGCGGTGACGCTGTGACGCTTCCAATCTGGTCGGACGAAACCGGTAACAAGAATGGCGAAAATGCCAATCTCCATGGCTGGCTCTATCAGCCGGTTTCTGGCGATACCATCGGCATGACCGCAGTCATTAATCCTGACCTCGGCTTGCAGGGCGGTAAACTCAGCGACCCGACGGTGTCGATGTCTTCTGCAAATGCCTCGTTGCGTCCGTTCTTGGTCTGGACGGCAATTCCGAAATCTCGCGTGCCGACCAATCTCTTTGACGCATCTGCGCCGAATACCGCCATTGAAATGACGCGCAATGACTTCATCAAGGGTTGGGGGCTGAATGCTTGGTTGGGCTCGCCTTCTGTTCAGGATGGCGTCACATTGCAGCTCACCTCGCTGCGTCGTAAGTTGCGTTCTGGAGCAGAAAGCACCGCTTCCACTGCGCTTTACGCAAAGGCCGGTATCATCCCGATGATCTATCAGGGCTACTGTGATAAGAATGGTGATGTTTCAACGTTGGATGACGATGACAATCGCGCCGCTGAGACCTTGCTCTCCTTCCGCACAATGTCGGCTGACGAACTTGCCGCCGCCATTCAGAATGCAGCCTTCACAGGTCTGACTACGGATGGTACGCTGGATACCGATGCCAATCCGCTCTTACCATACACGTCATCGATTGATATGACCGATGCCTCCTTCTGGCAGGATGGCGCCATTCTCCGCTTCGCCGTGGTGATTGCGGACGCAGTGACCGGTTATGTGTACGATTGTCAGTCGATTTCCAACTTCTCGTCTGAAGCATTGGAAGCCTATTGCCCGTGGTATATCCCCGATGAAACGACCAATATCAACCGTGCTACCTCCTCTGCAGAGGCCGGTGGTGGCGTTTCGCCCTTCGCTTGGATTTACAATATCCCGCAGGGTGGGGTCTGGATTAACGAATTCCGTCCCTTTGCCATTGCCAATGCGGATGCTGGTCGCGTAGCTTCCGCCTTTGAATTGGCGATGAAAGCCTCGCCGCTTGCGGAAGAAGATCCCGTAAAGGGCATCTTCAAGCCGACGCGTTCCCTTGACGGGTGGAAGGTGATTACCCGTTATGCTCCGATGCCGGCACTGGGAAGCGATCCCGCCACCCCGATCCGTTGGCAGAAGCATAAGGAAGTCGCCCTCTACAGTTGGGTGCCGTATCGCCGCATCGTGAAGGCTCAGGCGGATATCTCCGGCAATCCGGATCTCTATACGAATGCAGACTTCACGTTGGACTTCTACACCGCCACCGTGGATGCTGTCCGTGACCCGACCGTGGATCTGGATGCGACCTTGTCGAATATGACAGACTACTACAAGGAAGCGGTTTATAAGAATCCGGATGGCACCGTCAATCCCGACACCTTCCAGTGGCTGAATTTCAACCTGAAGAACGAAGACACCAAGAGTGATTACGATCTCTTTGATGCCGATCTGCAGGCCACACTCACCGCAAAGGACGATGGAATCTATGCCGATGGCGTAATCTACTCCATTGCGCTTGTGCGTAATAATGGCGCCATTGAAGACGAAGTGCTCTTCTATGCCGCCTCGCCTTACGCAGGGATCACCGATGGTGACGATTACCTCCTCGCTCGTATGGATATCGCCGTTGAAAGCGAAACGACCAACAAAGCCTGCGCCGGAGTGGTGCGCGCCGTGACCTCCACGCCGCTGCCCAGCACCAATACCAACGTGCGTCAGTGCACCGTTCAGTTCTTGAACTTCACCAATGCTCAGGGCACCTCCTCCCTGAATTGGTACGTGGCCCCGACGAAGAACGGCATCTACAGCACTCTCTCGTCGCCCAACACAATGACCAGTGGCGGTATCACTTTCACGCAACCTTACGTGGAATATGCCACCACCGGCACCACCTTTGAACGTTTGGAGGCCGGAATTACCGGTGGCGATGGTGCCACATTGGAATTGACCAATAATGGCAATACCGTCACGGGCCGTTCGGTTGTCACCTATGCACAGGTCGGCTCAGCCTACGAACTTACGCTCAAGGACTGGAATACCGATTGGTATAAGTTGGCTGTCAAGCGGAACAATGCCGACTTCACCCCGGTGGAATCCTACGCATTGGCAACGACATACGCCCTCAATGGCTCTGCCCAGACCTATGCCACCACCAAGAATCTGGTCATTGACCGTGACACCGTTGCCACCAGCGTGGTCTATAACCTCGTCTTCACCTACACCGATGACGCCGCATTGCTCGCAACGGCCGGCGCTCTCGACTCTGAAGACCCGGGCTTTGCAACGTGGCTCCAGCAGGCCACCCCTGCAGAAATTGCCACCCAGTCGGCCACAGATGGCACCACCGCAGCTGAAAAGTACTGGCTTGGAGCTGCCACGCCAAACGAAGCCACAGACCCTGCATTGGCCTTCACCGACATTGCTATGTTTGCAGACCTGAATGCCACCGCCGAACGTCCCAAAGTCAGTGTGAAACTGACCAATAATGGCGTCCGGATTACGGCACTCAATGGTGATGGTAACGTTGTCCTCCTTGGCAAGAAGGCCCTGAGCGACACCGAATGGACCTACCTGAAAACCTTAGGCGAAGCCGACTTGGCAGACGGAGCAGAGATTATTCTCGCTACCGACTGCAAATTCTTCCGTGCTGTCCTGATGTCCGATGCGGCCATTCAAGCCCTCATCGCGCCCTGAAGCGAAACCTAACCTATAAAAAAAGAGCCCCACCTGGGGCTCTTTTTTTATAGCCACATCCACCACTTGCACTGTGGCACTGCCACCTATTTTCACCGCAAAGACGCTAAAGGAAATGCAGCTCACTCCGTCCAAGACAGATTGACTGCATTTCTTGTTGTTCACTTCTCACTCCTTTCTCCTTCACGTGCCACTGTGGCGTAGCCACTATATGCTCGGCAGGTGCGGTGTCAATCTGTCTCGGACGGAGTGAGCACCGCACCTTTTTGCCAGTCGCTTTGCTCCTTGACTCGACAAGCTCGTCCCCAATCGCGTCTTTGCGGTGTCGACACTGGCAGTGCTGCGCCCACCCATCCTGGTTCGGCCTGTGAGCCACCCTCGGCTCACCCATCCTGGCAGTGCTCTACTCGCCACGCGCAACTTGCCAAGGTGGCGCGCTCTCACCACACTGGCAGTGAGTTTTGTGTTGATATGGTGGGTTGGTTGATTTTAAGGGGTTTTGTTGGTGAAAGGTTGATTTTAAAGGGTTTTATTGTGGTTGTGGTTTTAGGGTTTACGATTGTTAATGTTTGTTAGTGTTGGTTTATATTGTTTTTATTGTTGACAAAATCGTTACACAGTTGTTATCGTATTGGCAACTCAGGAGGTAATGATTATGCAGCAGCAATTGATGAAAACCGATGGTAAGTTTGTGCGCATTGGCGACTTGCTTTATGTTCGCAATGGGCGCTTGTATGGGATGAAGCGTGTCGACGGAAAATTGGTGCGCAAGGTTGCTCCCTTGCAGGGGCTTGATGCGGTGGACTTACGTGGACGTCCGACGACTGCCGCGAAGAAGTGGGTGCGCACGTGGGCAGATCAGTTGGAGTCTGCGGAGTATTTCGCGGAGAAGGAGGCTGCGCGAAAGAAGGGGCCGACGTGGGGTGAACTGCTTGAGGCGTATGAGCTGCATGCGCGTGTTGAATTTGAGATTAGTCATTCGCCTACGCCTGAGACGGTGGATGAGAATTTGACTACAGTTCGTCGCGTTCTGAGGGATTGTGGGATTACGAATGTAGATCCAATTGAGAGTCTTACGGCTAATCATTTGGATGTGTTGATGCAGGAGATGGTGGCGCGCGGATTGAAGGCGGTTACTATTCGTGCGGTCTTCGCTAAACTGAGAAGTTTGTTTGCGGCGTGGGTGCTTGAGTATTACAAGCGTCGGAATGGATGGGAGATTCAAGCACCAGATACGCCAAAGATGCGCGCGAAGGCTTACAGTACTGATGTTTACCAGCGCCCACCGGAGTCATTACGTGAGAAGACTTTAGCCTGGTATAATGCCCTTGAAGAAACGGATCCGAAGATATGGTTGGCAGCGACATTGATGTTGCAATTCGGCATGCGCAATGTGGATGCTGGCCTTTTGACGTGGGACAAATTCAAGCAGGAAGGTGATCTGATGGTGCTTGGTTATACGCCAAGCAAGACGATGGCGAGTTCGGGTCGTCGCGTACACGTTCCCTTTGACCTGGAATTATTCAAGCGCATGAAGAAGGCTTCAGGACGTAATGGTGATTTGGTTTTGGGTGGAGAAAATAAGGAATTGTACGAGCGTATTAATGCACAGATGCGTGCTATTGGCTGGACTCAAGATAAATATACGAAGGCAAGTTACGAATTGCGCAAGCTTTGCATTGACCGAATTTATCGTACGTATGGCGCGGAAGCAGCCGTCCAGGTGAGTGGTGACGATATTAAGACTGTGTGTCGCTATTACGCCGATCCGAGTCGCGCATTCAGTGTGGCTTTTAACCTATAAAGTATTTGGGAAATCCAATCTAACGGTTTAATTATCTACCGAAGCGCTGCCTGTCAAAGGTGGCGCTTTTGGTTTAATTTGGGTAGTTGACCACTGCGTGGTCACTTCTGAAATTGAAAGGATGATTGACCATGTTAGAGATGATTGGTGCGGAGCATTTGGCAAGAAGATGTCAGGTGGCTTTGGGTTATACCGCCGGGGTGC
>JAFTHG010000142.1 GCA_017457555.1 Kiritimatiellia bacterium
ACGCCGTACGCATTGCCTATTTTCCACAAGATGTGCCAGCTGATCGCCCAGGAACAGTCATTGAGAGTCTCCGATCCGAGGTTCGCGACCATGAGCGCACCCATATTGCCAATGCCATCGCAACCCAACTCAGCTTACCCCCGGACATTGCTTTTAACACACTCTCCGGTGGAATGCGCCGACGCGTCTTACTCGGTTGTGCCCTGGTTACAGAACCCCATCTGTTACTTTTAGACGAGCCCACCAACCATCTGGATATCACGTCTATCCGGTGGTTAGAGCAGTTCTCAACAACAGCCTCTTGCGCCTGTCTCTTCATTACCCACGACCGAGCCTTCCTCAAATCCGTGGCACGAACGGTTTTTGATCTTGATCGTGGTATCCTCTCCGGTTGGGATTGTGATTACGCCACCTTCTTACGGCGCAAGGCAGAATTACTTGCAGACGAAGCCGTTTACTGGGAACGTAAGTCTAAAAAACTCACCGAGGAAGAAGCATGGTTACGCAAAGGTGTTAAAGCGCGCACCTGTCGCAATGAGGGACGTGTCGCAGCATTGCTCAAATTGCGACAGGAATTTGCACAACGTCGTACCCAGAGCGATACCGCCACCCTGACGCTCACTGCAGATGGTGGCCGTACTGGTGATATTGTCTATCAGTGTAAAGATGTCACATTCGGTTATTCTCTAGAAAAGCCTATCTTGGAAAATGTCTCACTCAGAATCCTCAGAGGGGAGCGCATCGGCATTCTGGGTGAAAACGGCGCAGGGAAAACAACCCTGCTTAAACTCTTATTAGGCCAACTTATCCCTCTCAGCGGTTCGCAAAAGTTAGGCAGTAACGTTAAACCTGCCTTTTTTGACCAATTGCGTAGCACCCTCAATCTGGATGCAACTGTCGTTGAAAATGTTGCGGAAGGCAAAGAGTTCGTAACAGTAAATGGTGTACGCAAGCACATCTATGGTTATCTCGGGGATTTTCTGTTTACTCCGGAACGTGCCCGGACACCTGTCCGTGCTCTGAGTGGTGGCGAACGCGCCCGGCTGCTTCTGGCTCGTCTGTTTCTCAATCCGGGTAATTTGTTGATTATGGATGAACCAACGAATGACCTTGATATTGAAACTTTGGAACTTCTGGAAGAAGAATTGGCGAATATGAATGGGACACTCCTGTTGGTTTCCCATGACAGAGAGTTTATTGACCGCGTCGCCACTTCAGTGATCGTAATTGAAAACAAGACCGTCACCACCTCTCCCGGTGGTTATACCGACTGGCAAACCATTAAATCACGGCAATCCGCCGCCGAACCCGTGATTGAAAAGAATCAGGAAGCGGTTGAGAACAAACCTAAACGCAATAATGCGGCGACCCGTCTCTCCTACAAAGAACAACAGCTTCTAAAGACGTTGCCGGATGAGATTGAGAGGTTGGAGCGCTTAATCGCGCAATACAATGAGCAACTCTCCACCCCTGATGCAGACTACTCCCAATTGTCCCAGAACCTAAACGAAGCACAGGAACAATTGGATTCAGCCTTTGAACAATACTGCATTATTGAGGAAAAAGCACAAGCACTCCATTTGGCGTAATCTGGTATTTGGACGCGACCGATTTGAAATCTTCCCGTCCCGGCATTTTCCACATCTTCCCAAAATGTCTACTCTTTAATCGAGCAGAGTGTTGCTCGCGCTTTCGTGGGGTATGCACACTATCTGCCACCCGAAAACACCGCAAAATACTCTTCTGCTGACATCTTGATCACTGGTGTTTATGAAAAGAAATCACCGCAAAAACGTCTGCCTTTGTTATAATATAAGGTATGAATATTGAAGAACAAGCAATACGTTATTTGTTTCAGAGTGAGCCTGAAACGGTTTTCTGTGTTCCGGCGATTATCAAAACGTTGGGGTTACGGGGGAAAGCAGCAAAACGCCTCCCCGCACTGTTGCGCGAAATGGTACGCAGTGGCGAATTGGTTGAAAAGCGGCGTGGTTATTATCGAGCAGGATCAGGAGTTGGCACGCTGACGGGTGTGCTACGTTTGATGCGTAGTGGCGCAGGTGTCGTAACCGATGAGGAGACCGGAAAACAAGTCTTTGTGGAGAACTACGATATCGGCCGTGCGATTCATGGCGACCGCGTTACGGTGACATATCGTAAGGGCGACCGTTCGGATCCTGTAGGTGTTATTAAGACCATTGAGGAATCGGCTGTCCGTGACGTAGTGGGCACAGTTCACTTTGTCGGCGATCAGGCCTATGTTTCGCCGCTAAATCCGGTTTACACACGTGATTTTATCCTGCCCGAACCTAAAAATGCCGTTTCCGGTGACCGCGTTGTCGTTCGCATTGAGCGGAGTGAACGCCGCGAGAATCAACTTGTTGCAACGCTTTTGGAGGTTATTGGACCGGAAGATAAACCCTCACTGGACACGCTTTCGGTTATACGTCAGTATGAACTGCCAGAGCGTTTTCCTGCAGATGTCATCGCAGAATCCGAACAGATTGCAAAGCGCTTAACCCAACCTGGCGAACGGGAAGATCTACGCGATCGCTTTATTTTGACCATTGACCCGGCAACAGCGCGCGACTTTGACGATGCCATCAGTTTGGAAACAGATGCCGCGGGTAACCGTGTTTTAGGCGTTCACATCGCCGATGTCAGCCATTTTGTACCACAAGGCTCTCTCCTTGACCGAGAGGCGTATCGTCGGAATTGCAGTGTCTATTTGATTGACAAAGTCATTCCAATGCTTCCGGAGCAACTCTCCAACAGTGTCTGTTCGCTGATGCCGGGAGAGGATCGTTTGACGTTTTCTGTCTTTATCACGTACGACAAGTATGCCAAGGTTATTGCGACACGTTTCGCAAAAACGATTATCCGCTCGGGACAACGTTTGGCTTATGAGGACGCAATGGCCTTGTTGGAAGATCGCATGGTAACACCACAATGTGGCCCACTTGATCCGCGCACCGCACCGACGCTAAAGGCTATTCTTGATTTGACGCGCCAACTCAAAAAGCACCGAGAACACAATGCTGCGCTTGAAATGGCATCCCAGGAAGTAGACATCACACTGGATGCAGAAGGCCGGATGACAGGCATCTATGCCGCCTCCAATGATGAATCTCACCAGTTAATTGAATGCTGTATGGTGGCGGCTAATGAAGCCGTTGCGCGCGAATTACTAACGCATCAGGTCGCCATCATCAGCCGTCTTCACGAAGCTCCTGACGAAGAGAAGATTGCCAAGTTGGAACTCGAGCTGCGTAAACTCGGCATTCGCCCAAGGAATCTGCGTGAGCCAAAGGAATTAGCTGCACTCCTGCGAAATACCGCCGACCATCCGCTCAAATACCATATTCATACATTGGTCTTGCGTTCGATGCGACGAGCTCTCTATGCCGCAAAACAATTCGGTCACTTCGGCTTAGCTCTGACCTATTATGCCCACTTTACTTCGCCAATCCGCCGTTATCCGGACTTAGTATTGCACCGGCAATTGGCTGATTATCTGACTGCCACAACCGCACAGCGCGGCCGAATGGGTCAAGAATGGTTGGAACGCGCCGCCGCGTATGCGACTGAACGTGAGCAAATTGCCGACGAAGCCGAACGTACCCTTACCGAAATCAAAAAATACCGTTTCCTGCAACAGCAGCTGGATGAACATAAACCCTTGGAATATGATGCCGTCGTTGTCACGGTAAAGAATTACGGTTTCTTTGTAGATGTGTTGGATTTACAACTCTCTGGCATGGTGCATATCGCCGGCATCTCCAAACAATTCGTTACCTTTAATCCCACAACCGAAACGTTGTGCGCTGGGAAATTGCAGATTAAAGCGGGTATGCAATTAAAAGTCTTTGTCACAAAAGTGGACTTCCCCGCCCGCCGTTTGGACTTTGCCTATGTGCAAGGTTCGGCAAAGGATGTATGGAATGGTGGACGCCATGCAGAGGAAACACGCAAGGCAGCCATTGCGAAAACAAGAGGAGCGCGAAGTAATAAACGCCATGGAGGCGGTTTTGGTAAAATGCCCCGCAATCCATCAAAGCCACGTTCCGCCAACGCAAGGAAACGCACGAAATGACGTGGGCCTCTTACCATAACCACACGACATTCAGTGATGGTGCACACTCGCCAAGCGCCTACTTACCTTTTGCAGAAGTTACAGGCGTCACGCGTCTCGGATTTGCCGACCACTACTACAAGGCTGCTCCTGATGCAACAACTACGCCAGACTGGGCTATTCAACCCGAAGCTCTGGAATCCTACTTTAATACCATCTCGGCATTAGTGAATACCCATCCAACGATTGAGATCACTACGGGCCTTGAATTCGATTGGTTAGACGAATCTGCCAAATGGTTGGCCCCCATCGCAACAGATAAACGGTTAGATTACACCATCGGATCCGTTCATTTTGTCGGCACAGAGAGTATTGACCTCACACGCTCATTTTGGGAAGCGCTCACTCTGGACGAAGTCAATGAGGTGATTCGACGTTACTGGCAAACTGTTCGCGATATGGCATCCAGCAGACTGTTTGATATTGTCGGACATCTGGATCTCTACAAGAAATTCGGCTTCTACCCAACGGAATCAATGCAAGATGTCATCTCTGATGCGTTAGATGCAATCAGTGATGCGAAAATGGTCGTTGAATTAAACACCGCAGGATGGCGTAAACCGTGTAAAGTCTGCTATCCGGACGAAACACTCTTGCGCGAATGTTTCCGACGTAATCTCCCTGTTACAATCTCTTCAGATGCCCATCAAGCCAACTTAGTTGCAGCCGATTTTGATCGTGCAGCAGATCTATTGGCCCGAATCGGCTACCAACAGCTTACAACATTCCGTCAGCGTGAACCACTGCGTGTCCCATTGGCACAGTGAGCAGATTGACGACTAACACATCAACACCCTAACACAACACCTTTATTATGCTTGAATCTATTCTTACCTCCCCCTATTTCCTTTGGCCATTTTCAATCATCTTAGCCGTTTTTCTCTTTAGTTTAGCCGTTTTCATCCACGAACTTGGCCATTTTCTCGCTGCAAAGTGGTTAGGCTTGAAGGCCGACGTCTTTTCCATCGGATTTGGACCAGCACTCTGGAAACGTACCATTCGTGGCACAGAATTACGCATCTCGGCAATTCCATTCGGTGGCTATGTTTCATTACCCCAATTAGATCCGGAAGGTATGAAGCAGATTCAAGGCGATCACAGTGAAACTCTGCCGCCTGCAACGCCATGGAAACGCATCATTGTTGCGGTTGCGGGTCCCTTGGGAAACGTGGTACTTGCGACACTCTGTGCGGCATTAATTTCCTGGTTCGCTCCTGATAAGGCCATTGGGGCATCCACCGAAATCGGTTATGTAAAGCAGGATTCCTCCGGATGGCAGGCCGGATTGCGCCGGGGCGACACGATTCTCGCAGTCAATCAAACGCCTGTCAATACCTGGAGTGCCTTCCAAACAGAGTGTTTCCTTTCCGGGTCAACAAACGATGTGGTTCAAATCACGTACCAACGCGAAGGGATGCAACATACCACGTCTGCTGTTTTAGACACGCAAATCTCCAAAACAGAAGCCATTTACATTATCGGCGGATTACTTCCTGGTCCATTAGAACTCGGCATTCGGGAAGTTTTACCAGATTCTCCAGCAGCGCAAGCGGGGTTACAATTTGGCGATGTCATTTTAGAACTCAATGGCGAACCTTTCACAGCATTTGAACAATTAACGCATCGTGAACAGCCTCTGGAGCCCATTCACCTGAAGTTGCGCCGGAATCAAGAGGTACTGGAAGTAACGCTTCAACCCACAGTAGTAGATGCTTCAACAGAAAAGGAACCGCCACGAATTGGCGTTATGCTCACCTTTATAGGGCGTGCGCGGTTTCAATGGATGGCAGAACGTGGCATCTATGCACAATTAGAATCAGACGTAACCAGTGTCCTCCGTGTATTAAAAGCTCTCACTATTCCTAAAACAGAAGGAGAACGTGGCCGTGCCGCTAAAGGGCTTGGTGGACCACTGATGATTTTGGCACTTTTTATTCAGGTCATTCAAATGGGAATTTGGGTCAGCTTAGGCTTTTTGCGCCTCATCTGCATGAACCTTGCGTTCTTGAACCTATTGCCCTTACCTGTCTTAGATGGTGGTCATATTATGTTCGCGCTCTATGCCGTTATTCGACGGAAAGAGGCAAGTACCAAAGTCATCAGCATGGTAACCTGTACGTTCTCCATCCTGCTGATAGGCGTTATGATTTGGTTTCTCTTTTCTGACATTCGCCGTTTCGTGCTCAACATTTTCTAATTTTATTCATTTATGACGAGAAATCAAACACGGCAAATCCACATTGGGCCTGTAGCTATTGGCGGAGGCGCACCTGTATCGGTTCAAACAATGGGCAATGTCCCTACGGCGGATATTCCGGCCGTTCTTGGACAGATTTCACGTGCCGCAGAATTAGGTTGTGACCTTTTTCGTGTAGCAGTGCCAGACATGCAAGCTGCGGAAGCACTCAAAACGCTCTGTACCAAAAGTCCACTCCCTTTGATTGCAGATATTCACTTTGACTATCGTCTGGCTTTAGCCGCAATTGAGGCTGGCATCGCAGCCCTTCGCATTAATCCGGGAAATATCGGTGGTAAAGAGCGCGTTCAAGCCGTTGTAAATGCCGCACGTCCACGAAAGATTCCCATTCGCATTGGTGTGAATGGTGGTTCACTTGAAAAATCTCTCTTAGAAAAGTATGGCACAGCTACGCCAGAAGCACTTGTTGAAAGTGCTTGTCAACATATAAAGATATTAGAAGAA
>JAFTHG010000143.1 GCA_017457555.1 Kiritimatiellia bacterium
CTGTGCTGATGCCTGCCCGGTGGGTGCAATTGGCAAGACTGATGATGGGCGTGTCACCGTTGATGACGAAAAGTGCATTCGTTGCGGCCGCTGCATCAAAGCTTGTCCTTTCGCTGCCATTATGCAGAGCAATCAGGTCGCCCATGTGGTGCGCTCGATCGCTGAAGGTAAGAAGGTTATCGCACTCGTTGCACCGGCAGTCAATGGCTTCTTCCCTGTTGAACCCGGCAAGCTCTATGCGGCATTGAAGAAGATGGGCTTTGCAGAAGTACATGAAGTGGCGCTCGGTGGCGATGATACCGCCATTGCCGAAGCTGCCGAATGGGCCGAACGCAAGGCTGAAGGCGCCCCCTTCATGACAACCAGCTGCTGCCCGGCGTGGATGGAATGCGTTGAACGTCATGTTCCGGAAATCAAGCCCTTTGTATCGCACACACCCTCGCCAATGATCTTCTCTGACCGTCGCGCAAAGGCGATGTATCCCGATGCCATCACCGTCTTCATCGGCCCATGCATGGCAAAGCGTACCGAAGCCCACAAGAAGGGTTCGCCGGACTACGTGATTACCGCAGAGGAAATCGGCGCTTGGTTGATGGCTGAAAATATTCAGCTTGATGAACTGGAAGCTGTGCAACCCGAGCTCGGTGGCACACACTACGGCGCAGAGTTCGCGATCAGTGGTGGCGTAGCCAATGCTGTAGCGCACTATTTGCCTGAAGGTGCTCCGAAACCCACCGTCTTCAAAATCAATGGTCTCAACAAGAAGAACATCGCTTTGTTGAAGGTCTTTGCCAAGACGAAAAAGGCTCCGGCAGATATCATTGAAATTATGGTTTGCCCCGGCGGATGCGTTGCAGGGCCCTGCGCCATTACCACGCCGGAAGACGCCACAAAGGCAATCCAATCCCGCCGTCCAGAAGACTTCCAAGCCTAAACTGCGGCGCTTTAATGAAATGCCTCTGCTGTCGCAGGGGCATTTTTTTTGCTTCTAAAACGTGCTATACTGTACACAACCATTGAGGTGCAGTGCCATCAACTTCCTCAATGAGGTATACTCACCCTATTATGAGATGATGTAATAAACGTCTTTATTTCAAAGAGCCGATTGCAATGACACCATCCGAAACTGCCGTTCAATTATTTCACGCTGGCGCCTCTTGTGCACAGGCCGTCTTAGGCGCCTGTGCACCAAGTCTTGGCCTTGATCAGGCGACTGCGATGAAATTAGGGTCCGGCATGGGAGCTGGATTGGCCGGTCTGCGCGAAACCTGTGGCGCAGTTACAGCAATGGTCGCCATCCTTGGACTGCGTGATGGAATTGACTCCCCTATGGATGCCAAAACAAAAGCTGCGCTCTACGAACGCATCCGCTCGGCAATTGCAGCTTTTGATGCTCAATTCGGCACCCACAACTGCAAAGCGTTGCTCCAAAAAGCATCCATTGAAAAGCAAGCAGGCGTTGCTCCTGAAGCGCGCACAGCAGCCTACTATGCACAACGGCCGTGCGCAGCATTTGTTCGATTCTGTGCCGAGTGGATTACACAGTCTGTTCCGCAACCACCTTCCCCATGAAGCCTTTTTCACTCTTAATTAAACCCGCCGGGGCAGACTGTAATCTGCGGTGTGCCTATTGCTTCTATTTGGGGCGTGCCGAACTCTATCCGGAAACGACCTGTCATCGGATGACGGAGGAGACTCTGACGCGGCTTGTCCGGAGTTATTTGGCACTTCCTTTTCCTGTTCACACCTTTGCCTTCCAGGGAGGCGAACCGCTGTTGATGGGCGAGGCTTTCTACCGGAAGTTGGTCACGTTGCAGAAACGCTATGCACGTCCGGGGACACGAATCACCAATTGTATTCAGACGAACGGCACACTCCTTACAGAAAGCATGGCAATGTTCTTTGCACAGGAGCACTTTCTGTTAGGGGTTAGCGTAGATGGTCCTGCAGCGGTTCATAATCTGCGTCGTCCGAACGCAAATGGCGATGGCAGTCATGCGATGGTGATGCGTGGCATTGACAAGCTAAATGCTGCACAGGTTGAATTCAACATCTTGACCTTAGTATCACAGAGCAATGTCCACCAACCGCTTGAAGTCTACCGTTATCTGCGCGATACACTGGGGTGTCGCTTCATGCAGTTCATTGAATGTGTAGAATTCACTGCGGATGGCGCCCTCACGCCCGATGCAATTACGCCTGATGAATGGGCAAATTTCATCATTACACTCTTTGATGAGTGGTATGCCCACGATAAAAACACGGTTTCAATCCGCCTCTTTGACAGCATCGTTGGCAAGGCACTTACGGGCAATGCTCACAGTTGCTCCATGGGGGACGACTGCCGTGCCTACTTCGTGGTTGAACACAATGGTGATGTGTATCCCTGCGACTTCTTTGTACGCCCCGAATTACGTCTCGGCAACCTCTATACCGAAGACTGGGACGAACTCTGGGATAGGCCCCTTCACACAGCCTTTGGCGCACGGAAACGGCAGTGGAATGCAGGTTGTTCTACCTGTCCTTACATCTTCTACTGTCAGGGCGATTGCCCAAAGAACCGCGCAGGACACGATTTTAAGGCGGATGCAACGCAGCGCTCCTGGCTCTGCAGTGCATGGCAACGCATCTATGCTCACATTCTCCCACCCCTCCTTCAGGAAGCCGAACAGCTTCGCAAACAATCGTAACTCAGTTTTATTCTCCAGTAAATCTATTTATGACAACGGCTACACTCAAACACTTTTGCTCCCTTCATGCAACCCCTGGTGATGAGATCGAGGTTTTTCAGGCTCTTCTTCAACGGTGGCAAGCGCAGGGGCTTGACACACGAAAGGTGGGTTCTTATGCGGTCATTGCAGAACCTGCCGAACGAAAGAAGGCCGATACCGTCCTTCTGCTCTCCCATGCAGACAGTCCGGGGTTCATTGTGCAATCCATCCTTTCGCCCACAAAACTGGAAGTTTTGGCATTAGGTGGCGTCCATCCAACGCAAGATGCTGAACTTATTCTGAAGACCTCTTCTGAAAAAGTTGCGGCACACTTACACGCTGCGGGTGAAGACTGGACGCGAACAATGCCTCTGAAGGTGACGCTACCCACCCCCTGCCCCTCTGTACAGAAAGGCGACCGTTTGTGTTGGGCTCCCTACTGGTCTGAAGAGGAATACATTACCTCTCCCTTTCTGGATAACCGTATCGGCTGTGCCTTAATTGCCGACTGGTATGCGGATAATGCTCATCGTTTCAGTACAATGAATGTCGTTCTTGCAGCTTCGGCGATGGAAGAAGTCAATGGTTTTGGCGCAAATGTGCTAGCCCATGCCGTCAATGCCGATCTGGTACTCGCCTTAGATATCACCTACACCGATAACAAGCAGCACATCCAAATGGGTAACGGCCCTGTTATTACGCTCTCGGATGCCTCTGTTTTACTCTCACCAGAGATGCGCGATCGTCTCCTGCAAGCATCAGTCCCGCTGCAAACAGAAGTCTACAACTATTCTGGCACAGATGCACGCGCATTTCCTGCACAAGGAATCCCCACCCCGGCCATTCCGGTACTCATTCCTACCGAGGGCAATCACACCCAAAGAGAGATCTTACATCCCGCCGACCTCAACGCATGGCCAGCCGCATTAGAAGCTGTCGCCACCGCTGTGCTCAAATAAATTCAGGAAGTTACGCAGTATGAACCCCTTAGATAACATCCGCGTCGTGCTGGTTGGCACGCTCTATTCCGGCAATGTTGGCAGTGTCTGCCGTGCAATGGCCAATATGGGTTTGCGCAATCTCACGCTTGTTGCACCCCGAATCCTGGATGACTGGAGCGATGGCGCTCGTATGGCTGTCCACGCCGTTGACCTTATGAATGCCCGGCGCGAAGTCGCCACTCTTGAAGAAGCAGTTGCCGATTGCGTCGCTGTCGTCGGCACCACCGCACGAGGCGGACTCTATCGCGCCACGGTGCAAACGCCCCGTGTCATTGTTCCGGAATTACTCCGCCTCGCAACGCAAGGACCCGTCGCCATCGTTTTCGGCCGCGAAGACCAAGGGTTGCACAATGATGAAATTGCACACTGCACCCATCTGATTCGTATTCCTGTTGATGAACAGTACCAAAGCCTCAATCTCTCGCAGGCACTGCTCATTGTGGCATACGAACTTTACACCGCCACAGGCACCTATGTCAGTCCCGTTGAAGAGGCGGATTCGCTCGCAGATCAGGCTATGAAGAACGCGCTTATGGCAAAGTGGCGTAAAGCAATGCTGGATATCGGGTTTATGGAAGAACCCAAAGCCGATCACATGATGCAGGGATTCCGACGCATCTTTTCGCGTGGTGTCAAGACGGTGCCGGACGCTCGCATTATGATGGGCGCTGCCCATCAAATGAGCTGGGCCGGCGAAACGGCCCGTCAGAACGACCTGACTGCATCGGAATCAAAGTAAAGCATCATCCCAAACGAAGGGAGCTTTTGGAATTGTCGCTAATGTAAAGCGTGAAATCAATTCTGAGAGTGTTGATACTGTTTCAGTATTTGAGAGCCAACCGCAGGAACGCGCCAGTGCCGACAGAATTTGTTGTGGCGAAACCCCGGCTGCACGGTAAGAGGCAATGCGTGTATCGCCGTGGCGTTTGGCCAAACGGTTGCCATCCTTCCCCGTAACCAATGGCACGTGAACGAAATGCGGAAGCGAATAACCTAAACGTTGATAAAGCACCACTTGTGCAGGTGTCGCCGGTAAAATATCATCGCCACGCACAATATCTGTAACACCCATTTCGGCATCATCAACCACAACTGCCAGCGTATACGCCGCCTGACCGGCACGTGCGACCACAAAATCCCCCGTCAAATCTGCTGCGACGCGACACTGTTCGCCAGCGAACCCATCGCAAAAACACCCCCGATCCGCCTCTGAAAGCGCAAAGCGCAAGGCCGCTTTCCCGACATTCATCGGTGACACCACTCCTATTGCCCGACCCCGACACGTCCCGGGATAACGCAAAACTTCCCCCGGATGCGGTGCCGATTGGGCGCGCTGAATATCCGCACGCGAACAAAAACAAGGATAGAGCCAAGGGCGCAACCGTTCAAGAGCAGTGTGGTAATAGGAAAGACGCTGTGACTGCCACGTAGGCTCCCCATCCCAATCAAATCCCAGCCATCGCAAATCTTCCATCAAAGCAACATCGGCACCAGCCTTATGCTTCGGATGATCCAAATCCTCAATCCGCAGTACAACCTGCCCACCGCACGATCGCATCTGCAACCACGCCACCATAAACGTACGGATATTACCCAAATGTAAAGCCCCCGTTGGCGAAGGTGCCAGACGGCCAATGCGCGTCTTTCCAGAATAGGTTACCACTTCCATACCTACATTGTAGCGCATTTTACTCTCCCAAACATCCATTCATAGATCCAATCCTGAAAAATATCTCGCCTTACTACAGAGCAGACCCTGCGACACCCGACACCAACACGCGATCAAGCCATGGTAGAGAATGTGACTACGCCACAGAGAGGTGTATGCTCGCACTACTCGCTTTCAGTGACGGATGACACGTGCAACGCTGCCAGCGTCCCTACCCGACTGCGCTACGCCGCAGTGTCAGCCTGAAAGGACAACAGCACAACGATAAGGTGCACTACCGGTCATGACGCAGATGAACGCAGACATGCGTTTCATTTGCTTCTCATCTACCCCCAAAAGGATTGTTTCCCCTCTTGAAAGCGTCTTTTTGTCCGTAAAGATGTGTAAAAGAGAATGCAGGAATAACATTTCTATTAATAGTAATTGACCCAAAAGCAAAAATAGGCTACTATTTATTTAACTTGTTTCTCTGGAATAGATGTGATACTGCTTCAAATTGATGGAGTAAAGCAATGAGTTTATTCTCAACTCGCAGAGGTTTCCTGAAAGCCTCTGGTATGGTAGGCGCAGCGACAATGATGGGGTCGCTGAATGCCGCGCTCCCTACACGCAAATACGAGCATGTGGGTAATTTGGTGTGTGCACCGCTTGAAACTGTCAAAGTGGGTGTGATTGGCCTTGGTATGCGTGGTCCCGGCGCGGTGTCACGTCTTTCTGCGATTCCCGGAGTACGCGTTACGGCGCTTTCTGACCTTTACAAAGATCGTGTTGATGCGCGTAATGCGTGGTTGGAAAAGAATGGTTTCTCCACCGCGAAGGCCTATTATGGCACCGAGGATGAGTGGAAAAAGCTGGTTGAGGACCCTGAGGTCAATTTGGTTTACGTGGCCAGTCCCTGGCAGATGCATGTGCCGATGGTTATGTATGCCATGGAATGTGGTAAACATGTAGCTTGCGAAGTGCCGATGGTGTTTACTGTTCA
>JAFTHG010000001.1 GCA_017457555.1 Kiritimatiellia bacterium
ATAAAAAAGCACAAAATGTCGCAGAATCAGGAAAACCATCTGTAATCCTATTTAAACATCATGCATCACTACTTTCATTCGTGGAAACAATTTTGAATTTTCAATCACCACAACCACAGAATGAAAAGCCTGATCCGCGTAAATATGGTCAGCCACTAAATGATTTTTGTAAAGAGAATAATCATTCTGTTAGATTTCTTGGAAATTCAATCGGTTCATTTAGCGAGTCAAATGAACGTGCAATGATTTATCTTATGACATGCCATAGTGCAAAAGGATTAGACTTTGAAAATGTATTTATTCCTATGTGTGAAGGATTTGAAAAAGGAGAAAAACTTTTCTATGTAGCTCTCTCACGGTCCCGCCGGAGATTGTTTTTAAGCGGAAAACAATGTGCCTGGATACATGAACGGTTAGCAAATAACACATCTGTGACAATGCTAAATGCGAGTGACGTTGAAGAAGATGAAAATCTGTTTTAATAGTTGAGGAGGCAACGATGAAAAAAGTTATCTTTTTAAGTGAATTAGACTTTACTAGTTGGAGCAAAAATGGCAAATGGCGAATTGAACATTTTATTTCTAACGATCTTTTTTTAAAAGGAAAATTTTCAATCACAGAAATAAACCCACGAATCATCTATAACGACTTTACATATCTTAGACCGCTCTTTGTTGAAGTTGAAGTTAAGGAGAAAGAACAGTGGGCATATCTGATTGATATAACAGCGTGTTTTTGTCATCAACAATACATTGTCCAACAACAACAATTGGTGCATGAAAAACTCGGCACATCTTCGATTATCCCTATTGAAAAATGGCCATTGGAGGTAGAAGAAACATTCAAACAATGGATGACTGACTCCGAGTTTTTTGACGCCAAAATTGGCGGCAGTCGGATAACCGAGATGCTTTTTACTCAACTCTATGACCCATTAGAGCTTAAGCAGTGGATTAAACTCAAACAAGAAGGCTTGGGGATTCATTCAATACAGAGTCATCTTTGCCACATACTACAGTACCAAAGAGAGCACCAGATAAAAGGGTTCTTAGGCGCTGTCGCGGATTTAGGGAGATCACTAAAACCCTTAGCTAAGAAGAATGAACAAATTGAGACAATTAATGATATCTTGCGCCCAATCGCAACGGATTCGTCAAAGAGTGATTCTGAGATTTTAAACAAAGTTCGTCAAGACATCTGTGGGAATGACAAACTTACCACATCATGGAAAGCATTAGTTTGCCCATTCATACTTTATTTTGCAATGAAATACAGTGGAGCGATTTCTGATTCTACAGTCAAAATAGAGGTGTGTCAACAATTTATAAAACAATGGACAACCTATGGATTTGTTTATGAAATAAGGGAGGCGTGTTGGCTCTTGGGATTTCATGCACATGCGTCAAACTTTTCAAGACAATACATTGAGTGGAAATTTCAACGAAAGGAGACGCTTCTTAATAAAGAGGCGAACTTTCAAAAAGATGATAACACAATCCCTTTATCGTCTAACCAAAATGTTTCGGCAGAAAAAGCACTTACAAAACCTGATGATCACCCTATTCACTGTAATTCTGTAGATACTTCGTCTACGGATGGACAAAAGTCAACTACCACACAAGTAACAACGGTTCCAAACCCAATCAAGCCAGTAAAAGACCTCCGTAATGACGACACCTATCAGCAACCCAAATCGTCACCTATTAACGATCAAACCATCTCTCCTGAAACTACCACTCCAAACTCCCCTTCTGACAAACAGAACCAAACAAAAAATCCCCCATCAAAGAATGATGTAGTACCCCCTGAAAACCCTGATAGCATGAAACAAGATCCTATTGAGGCCCCAAAACAACCGACCACACGTAAAGGAGGTAAAACTACTAGCTCCAAAAAGAATAAAAAGAAAGGCGGAGAATCGTCAACAAAAACAGATAACGAATAACCGCAACCCTTCCTAACCGATTAATTTGTATGCAAATCGTTTTGGCTTGAAAGGGCTCTTCTCTATTGATGTTCAAACATCAATAGAGGCTATACTGACAAAGCAGATTTTAGCGATTTTACGGAGTGAATAAGCACTTCGTCGTGGTCTGATGTTCGTCCCGATAGACTTCATGCTTTGATGGGAGGTCAATGGCAAAAAAGTTAAAAGTCCCTTGGAAAAGTTGTAGATTTCACGAAAAGTCCCTTGGAAAAGTTGTAGGTTTTCTAAAAACTCCCTTGGAAAAGTCTATGTTCACGCCACTGTTCGCAGTATCATCCTCGTACGCTCTGTCATGTTGAGGGGTAAACTCCGGCTCCTTGACCGCATTGCCAGAATCAGCACACGCTCCATCTCCGACCCGATTAACAAAAAGCGCAGGTTGAAAAGTGCCAAAAGTTACAACAAGCGCAGGTGTTTGGGGGCTCTTGGAGTGAAATCACGGGCTGGTAAATGAAGAGACGTATTGTACTGTAGCTTCTATTTTGTGTAATACAAATTTAGTGTGCGCGTTCGTTTACGTATAAGTCACACAACTCTGCTGGGCCGAACCACCAATATTTGGTAGTTTCGTCTTGTAACATCGCATACGTTTTTGACTTGTAGAAGTCTGTCATCAGTTTTACAGGATCTCCCCCTGTACGACGTGAAAGCAAATCAACCACTAATGCAATCTTAGACGGTAAGATCAGGCTTAAATTCTCTTGTGTAAAGGTTTCTTTTAATGGCATCATCGTAGCACCTCGGTTGTTGCAACAAATGAGAGCCCTTTTAATGACTTTTCCGTATGAAATAAAATTTGATCGGCGAGTCGATACGCTTTCATTCGGCGGATAGCACTCTCTTCATCAAGAAATCCACCTTCATATAAGTTTAATACCGTATACACTC
>JAFTHG010000144.1 GCA_017457555.1 Kiritimatiellia bacterium
AATGGTCGCGTGGCATTCGCACCTGGCAAGGCTGCAAATGCTGGTGGCGTGGCAGTTTCTGGTCTTGAAATGAGCCAGAACTCGATGCGTCTCTCTTGGTCCGCTGAAGAAGTTGACACCAAGCTCAAGGGCATCATGAAGGCCATTCATGACAACGCCTATGACACCGCAGAGAAATATGGCCGCAAGGGTGACTACGTTTTCGGCGCCAATGTGGCCGGTTTCGAAAAGGTCGCAGAAGCGATGATTGCTCAGGGCCATTGCTAAGGGTTTTCAGAAATCCATCTAAACCCCATCAAGCGCCGTACAATTTGTGCGGCGCTTATTTTTCAAAATCGCTTAATTCAATAGTTCAGTAGTGTAAAAAAGAATTATTACAATTTCTTTCCACACATCTATTCCCTGTGTTATAATGCGACGTATGAACGATTCTGGACCCATTGACTTTACCCTTTTGAAAGCACGGGCGGCATACCTAAAAACAATTCGCGCCTTCTTTGACGCACGGGGTTTTTGTGAAGTTGAAACGCCGGTGCGTATTCCTGCGCCGGCGAATGAAGCCTTTTTGGAACCGCCCCCAGCCGGAGATGGACGTTGGTTACGCACCTCTCCGGAGTTGCATATGAAGCGTTTGCTTGCCGCAGGCGCAGATAAAATCTATCAAATCGGCCCCTGTTTCCGCGACTATGAGTGCGGCAGAAAGCACAATCCGGAGTTTACGATGTTAGAATGGTATCGTCCAAATGAATCCATTCACGTGCTTTATGAAGATGTTGCCGCCTTAGTTTCAACCGTACTCGGCGCAACGCTCCGTCCGCAAATCTTTCACGTTGCCGAACGTTATCAGACAATTGCAGGTTGGGATCCGCTCACAACGTGGGACGAAGATCGCTTTGATGAGGACATGGTTCTAAAGATTGAACCCTCCCTTCCGCAAGAAGGGCTTGTCTATCTGGTGGACTATCCAGCGCCCGCTGCGGCATTAGCGCGTCTTAATCCGGACGATCCACGCGTTGCAGAGCGTTTTGAAGCCTATCTCAATGGTGTTGAAATCGCAAACGGTTATGGCGAACTCACCGAAGCTGTAGAACAGCGTCAGCGTTTTGAAGCCACGATTCGGATGCGTGAGGCCCATCAATTACCGACCTATCCTTTGGACGAAGCTTTTCTTGAAGCCCTCCCCACAATGCCTCCTACCGCCGGCATTGCGCTCGGCATTGACCGTTTAATCATGATTGCGTGCGGCAAACACGCGCTCGCTGAGGTGCGTCCTTTTTGCGAAATCCGCTAATACCCTGAAAAGAGGTGAATCATGTCTGGCGACATTTTGATTACTGGAGCCCGTCAAAACAATCTCAAAAATGTTAATGTCCGCATTCCACGTGATTCATTAACGGTGATTACCGGATTATCCGGATCGGGTAAAAGTTCGCTTGCCTTTGACACGCTCTATGCCGAGGGACAGCGGCGGTATGTAGAAAGTCTTTCGGCGTATGCCCGCCAATTCCTTGACCAACTTCAAAAACCAGACGTGGAGCACATTGAAGGCCTCTCTCCTGCAATTGCGATTGAACAACGTGCCAGTGGCAGCAATCCGCGCTCAATTGTTGCCACCGTCACCGAGATCCATGATTATTTGCGCTTGTTGTGGGGTAACATCGGCCATGCACACTGTCCAAAATGCGGCCAAGCGGTTCACCCTCAAAGTGCAGAGCAGATTGTTGATCAAATCCTTCACTATCCGATGGGGACAAAACTCATCCTCTTTGCCCCCATCATCCGTGGCCGAAAAGGACGCCATGAAGACGTGCGAACCTCGCTCTTACGGCAAGGATACGTACGGGCTCGTGTGGATGGGGCAATCCTTGATATTGAATCGGAGTGGCCGGAATTAGACAAGAAATGCCCGCACACCATAGATGCTGTTATTGACCGTTTAGTCTTAAAAGAGGGGCTTCGAAGCCGTATTACCGACAGTGTTGAACAAGCACTGCGTGCAGCCGATGGTCTCATTGAGGTATCTATTGTCGGTGGTGCGTCCACCCTTTACTCCGAAAAGAATGCCTGTGCAGACTGCGGCATCTCGTTTGAAACGCTCAAACCACGCAGTTTTTCCTTCAACTCTCCCTATGGAGCCTGCCCTAAATGCTCCGGGTTGGGCGCGCTGATGGTCTTTGATGAGGATCTGGTCATTCCCGACAAAACCAAACCGCTTCGCGAGGCGATTGTGGGATGGCGACGTGGCGGTCACCATCTGTTGATGTACTACAACTGGTTACTCAATGCTTTTGCTGAAACGCACGGCATTGACATTGACACCCCCTTTGAAGCGTTGCCCAAAACCTTCCGTAATGAATTGCTTTATGGGACAGGTGACCGACCTGTTGAGTTGGTTTACTACCTCAAGGGAGTCCGCAATATTATGGACAAACCCTTTGAAGGTGTCTTACCCAATCTTCAACGGCGCTATGCTGAATGTGATAATGACGACACGCGTGAGACGCTCTCGCAATTTCTTGCACCGGAACGTTGTCCGGAATGTCACGGCGCACGCTTACGCCCGGAAAGCCGTGTCGCCACTGTTGGCGGCCGTACGCTCCCTGAGGTCATGGCAATGCCCGCCCGCGATGCGCTCACCTTCTTTGATGCCTTAGCCCACCCAACGCCTGAAACGGCTGCAATCGTTCCGGAGCCGTTATCCGAACACGATCGCACCATCGCCACAGATATCTTGAAAGAGATTCGCCGCCGTCTGGGCTTCCTCGTTGATGTGGGATTGGATTACCTCTCTCTTGAACGCGAAAGTTCCACCCTTTCCGGTGGGGAAATGCAGCGTATTCGCCTCGCATCGCAAAGTGGCAGCGGGCTGGTTGGCGTTCTCTATGTTTTGGACGAACCCACTATCGGGCTGCATCCGCGCGACAACGAACGCCTGATTACCATGCTCCATCGATTACAGCAGCGTGGCAACACTGTCGTTGTCGTTGAGCATGACGAAGAGATGATTCGTCGCGCCGACTACATCATTGATATCGGCCCCGGCGCCGGAACGCAAGGTGGCGAAGTCATTTATCAGGGTCCCGCCAAACACCTGCTTGACTGCACAAACTCCTTAACGGCCGACTATCTTACCGGGCGTAAGGCTGTTCCACTCCCAAAACGCATCAAGCCCGGTAAAAACTGGCTCACATTAGAGGGATGCCAGCAAAACAATTTACAAAACATCTCAGTTAAATTACCGCTTGGTTGCTTCATTTGTGTAACTGGCGTTTCGGGTTCGGGTAAATCAACGCTGGTCGATACCATTCTGAAACGCGCCCTTGCACACCACTTTCATGGGGCACGAGAAAGCCGGGAAGTTACAAAAAGATTACAGGACTCAAGCATCTCGATAAGATGATTGAGATTGATCAATCCCCTATTGGACGCACACCACGTTCCAACCCCGTCACCTACACCGGCTGCTTTACTGCCATTCGCGAACTTTTCGCCCAAACACCTGCCGCCAAAATGCGTGGCTACAAACCCGGACGCTTCTCCTTTAATGTGAAAGGCGGACGCTGCGAAGTCTGCCAAGGTGACGGCATGAAACGGTTGGAAATGCACTTCCTGCCCGATGTGTATGTGCCATGCGAACAATGCAATGGTTCACGTTACAATCGTGAAACTCTGGAAGTGCGCTACAAGGGGAAGACAATTGACGATGTGTTGCAAATGACCATTGATGAAGCGCTTGACTTCTTCCGCGATATTCCACCGATTGCCAATAAACTTTCCACCATCTCAGAGGTTGGTTTGGGCTATATCCGCCTGGGGCAATCTGCAACCACCTTCTCCGGTGGCGAGGCCCAACGTATCAAACTGGCAACCGAACTCTCCAAACGTGCCACCGGAAAAACGCTATACATCCTGGATGAACCCACCACAGGCCTACACTTCGCCGACGTGCACAAACTGCTTACGCTGCTTCAACGCTTGCGCGATCAAGGCAATACCATCGTGGTTATTGAGCACAACCTGGACATTATCAAGTCAGCAGACTGGATTATTGACCTTGGTCCGGAAGGCGGCGATCGCGGCGGAACCGTCGTTGCCTCTGGCACACCCGAAACCGTTGCCCAAACGCCTGGCTCCTACACCGGCCAATTCCTGCGCCCCTTACTTCACCGTTAAAATTCGCAGTGAATTACCACTCGTAAGCTACGCTTTCTTCCCAAACAATAAAAAACGTCCCCTGTCAGCGGCAGAGGACGTTCTTTATTACCTGTAAAGGCTTACTTGGCGCTCTTCATGCCAGCGCGCAAGCGAGCTTGAACGCGCTTCTTGTAAGCTTCACGACGGGCACGCTTAACGCGCTTGCGAAGTTGCTGTCCCATGGTAGTTTTCCTTACTAAATGGTTTTTTTAATGAACAAAACGAACACGGGCGATTAAGCCATGCCGAGCTGATAGCGGATGAAACGCTTCACCGAGATGGAGTCACCGGTGGCCTTTTCAGCTTCGCGAATCACATCCGTCACCGACATCTTGGGTTCCTTAACAAAGGGCTGATCAACCAAGCACACCTCTGCGAAGTGCTTCTTCAACTTACCCTTGAGGATACCTTCAATGATATTCGCCGGCTTACCTTCAACCTGAGCGCGATAAACTTCCTTTTCGCTCTCGATTTCAGCTTCAGGCACTTCCGAAGAATTGAGGTAACGAGCACCTGCTGCAGCAGCCTGCAAGCAGATATCGTGAATCAACTGCTGGAATGCATCCGTCTTAACGGTTTCTTCCTTGGTGCAGCCCACTTCAACCAAAACGCCAATCTTGCCGCCCATGTGAATGTAAGCGGACACTGCACCGGCACCAGTCAAAGCGAAGTACTTGCAACGGCGAATCTTCACGTTTTCACCCGTAGCAGCCACCACTTCAGTCAAGCGGGTAGCGTGCGTTTCAGCGAGATTTTCATCGCCGGCAGCCGTAGCAGCAGCCAATTCCTTAGCGAAATCCAAGAACTTGTCCGTCTTTGCCACGAAATCGGTTTCGCAGTTGAGCTCCACAATGCCATAAGCACCGTTTTCACCAGCGGCAGCAGCGATGATGCCCTGCTTGGATTCACGGTCAGCACGCTTCACCTGAAGCGCAAGACCCTTTTCACGAAGGATCTTGATTGCTTCTTCCATATTGCCATCCGTGTCCTGGAGTGCGAGCTTGCAATCCATCATGACAAAGTTTGTTGCGGAACGGAGGTCGTTAATCATCTGAATGGTAATCGTTGCCATTTTGAAACTCCTTTAAGCGATTAGAGCTTATTCAGCGACAGGAGCGGCAGGAGCGGCAACGGTTTCTGCTTCAGCAACAGCCTTTTCAGCAGCAACCGTTTCCTGAGCGGCGGCGGCATTAGCACGACGGGCAGCCGTGTTCACCTTGCGAGCCGGACGGCGAGCAGCATTCTCCTTGCGGGCAGCCTTGTCTGCAGCAATCTTCTGAGCGCGTTCAGCTTCAGCAGCAGCGCGAGCTTCGGCAGCAGCCTTTGCAGCTTCGCCATCAGCATCCTTGAGCACTTCTGCGATTTTGTCCACGATCAACTGGATGCCACGCACAGAATCGTCGTTACCGGGAATCACGTAATCAATCGGATCCGGATCAGCATTGGAGTCCACGATAGCCACCACGGGGATGCCGAGGCGCTTTGCTTCCTTCACGGCATTCGCTTCACGGCAAACGTCCACCACAAAGAGTGCGCCAGGCATGCGATCCATGTCAGCGATACCCGTGAGGTTCGTTTCGAGCTTGGTCAATTCACGAGCCAAAGCGGAAGCTTCCTGCTTGTGCTCAGACAACACACCGTTGTTGTTGCGAGCGATTGCCTGAATCTGGGCCATGCGCTTGATGCTGCGACGAATCGTCTGATTGTTCGTCAACGTACCACCCAACCAACGTTCGGTCATGTAGTACTGATTGCAAGCCTGAGCAGCTTCCTTCACCACTTCCTGAGCCTGCTTCTTAGTGGCCACGAAAAGCACCTTCTGACCGGTAGCAACAACGCCACGCAAAAACTCGGCAGCTTCGTCGAGCAATTCAACAGTCTGAGTAAGGTCAATAATGTGGATACCTTCGCGCTTATCGAAGATGTACGATTTCATCTTCGGATTCCAACGCTTGGTCTGGTGGCCGAAATGAAGACCTGCTTCAATGAGGTCCTTCAATGGAATAAGAT
>JAFTHG010000145.1 GCA_017457555.1 Kiritimatiellia bacterium
CCGGCATCACTTGCTTAATGGTAGAAACACCACGCCATGCAAATGGAATCATAATGCGATGCGTATACACACCTTCCGGAACAGTACCTACGGTTTCACCTGCCGTTAAACGATCACCCACAGCAGCCTTTGGAGTAAACGACCACTTTTCCAAACGATCTAAAGACGGCAAATACATTCCACGCTGCAAAAAGAAGCCACACTGCTCTGCTAAAACTGGCAAAGGATTGAGTAAGCCATCATACACTCGCCCTAACAAGCCTGGACCGAGTTCCGCAGCAAGCATATCTCCCGAAAAATCAAGCGTATCTCCAACCTTTAAATCGCGTGTATCTTCAAATACCTGAAGATCTGCAACACCATCACGGATACGTACAATTTCACTCATCAGCCGTAATGTGCGCTCCCCATTTGGGATACACGCATATCCGACTTCGTTTTGAGCCACGGCTCCGGTGAAAGCCACCGTAATCATATTGCCGTTGACACCTGTCACTTTGCCTATTGTCTTTTTCATTGAAAAACCTTATTTCAAATTGTTCCGAAGCAATCTACTTACAACGTTTGGGCAGGCAAAGCCGCTTCCAAACGCTTTGCGCCAACTTCTGCGTCACGTGCAGCCTTCGCCATTGCCAAGCGCAACCGTACCGCATATGCAAAAATTTGTCCCTTGCTTACAGGGTCAAATCCGCCCAATTCATCAGCAGCACTCCAATAAATACGCATTAACGCCTCTTCTCGTGCCAAAGGGTCAGAAGCAGACTCAAATGCGGTGCTCACTGCACGCAATAACCAAACTGGGCACGCCGCAGTTTCAGGAGCCGTAAAACCTCCATTAGCACCACTGCGTTTTGCCAAACGTCGCTGCCCAATCGCACCTTTAATTGCCGCCTCTAAATCTCGCCATTGGTTCACGTAAGGATGCACAGAAACGTCATCTGCACCATACGCCAACAATGCCACAGCAGCAGCATCTTTTGAGGAAAGCATACTCTCACACGCCGAAAGAAACGCCTCTATCGTAATTTGAGGCACACGATCTGGTGCAAGCAAGGGAAGCGAGGCCAATAAATAGCCGAGACTCATAAGCGTTTAGTCCTTCAGCAATTGAACTAATTGCGGACGTAATAAGGCTGCCAAGGCCTCCGTAACCGAAGTTCCGGTAAAGTCATGCTCCACTCGACCACCAGCCATCTTTACACGGAAACCTGTCCCCATTTGGGCATCTGTCACTACTGTAACATCTTTTTGTAAAGCCAACGATGTCTTCAAGGCATTCGCAATTTCAGGTGCGACAACAACCTCAACTGTGCCATCTTTCATATACGTCGTAATGGCAGTAGTCACCAGTTTTTCAATCAAAGGCGCAGAACTCAAACTCTCATCTACTGCACCCCCTAATGTGCGTTCCAGAAGAGCCGTTATGTCCTGACCTAATTTTAGCAACACATCGCGTGCAGCCTGACGAATGGTTGCCTCCGCACCCTGTGCTGCTCGTTCTGCTTCTGCTTTCGCATTCGCTAAAAGCTTATCAGCCTCAATTTTAGCAGTGGCAACCATCGCTGCTGCTTCTGCTTTCGCATTCGCCAAAAGCGTATCTGCCTCCACCTTAGCGGCATCCACACCTTCGCTACGAATTTTGTTCA
>JAFTHG010000146.1 GCA_017457555.1 Kiritimatiellia bacterium
GCCTCATGCCCCATCTCTTGGAGTGCCATTTGCATCGCATAGGCTTGCAACACGCCTCCATAATTGAGCTGAGAATGAAAGGTTAAAATGCCGATTTTCATAGACCTAAAACTTTCTTTACGATGCGTTTTGCTTTGCTAAGGCAACGGCGCGCCATCCAAATCACCCATGGTCCATTTTGGCAACGGCGAACAAGTGTATCTAACTTACGAACCTTACGGAAACGACGCATGAATAGCGCACGATTTTTCGGTTGGGTAACCGAACGAATGTAAGATGGATTACCCATAAGGACATCGTCAAATGAAACAATCTTACATTCAACTCCGTGCAAAGTTTCCCACGTTTGATGGCCTTTTTCAGAGTGAAGCAATACCGCAGACGTCCCGCGATCGTCATCTAATTCTGGGCAAACCTTTTCAATTCCCCAAAAGTCAGCAATCGTAATATCCGCCCTACTCCGTCCGCCTTTGGCTTGACAGTCATAGCAACTTGGACGCAAGCAGAAGTCTCGTAAGAAGGCCTTTACATACGGATCTGTGTAGAGGTCCTCACGATTCTCACTGGCGTCTGCATATGTAGACACCAGTGAGAATCGCCTCCAGGAATAGGATTTATTCCTGAAGGCGATGCTCACTGGTGAAGCGCCAAATCGCTTCACCAGTTCTTGCTTATACTTCTCAAAGACGGCTGGAGAGGGAACACCGTGGCAGATAATCTCTACCGCAAGCAGATTCGGATAGTCTTTTCCTAAATAGCGCTTCAACCCGGCAATTTGGCAAGGCGTACCACTGAATAAAACGTCACGTCCCTTTTGCAGTTCGGCCTTTGCCTCACGATAAGTGTCGCGTAAGTCACTTTGGACGTATTTGGAGCCTCGCATTGCGGCGAGCTCGTCTTCTGTTTCTGCCTTTGCATGAATCGCCACGAGGGCAGGTTTTTCCCAGACGCAACCAAAGACCACCCCGCCCTTTGCAAGAACGGGGCGTGCACATTCAGTAAAGATGCCACCAGAAGAGGACATCATGCGAAGTGTGTCATCTTTCGTTCGGGCTGCGTAACAAGTGGGCGTGGCATCGGGTTCTCCCGGATGCAACACTGGGCAAGCGCGTTCGCACGCATGGCACTGCACGCACTTCTCTGCATCAATTTGTGGACGCAAAAAACCCTCGTGGTCTGCCACCATTGAGATCGCTTGTTTCGGGCAAACCGCCTTACAAGCCGTGCAGCCACTACATTGTGTTGCCAAGGCTAAGGTAATCACGAGGCTCGTCCCTTCATTTTTTGCATCAATTGAGCAACCTTTGCTTTCACAAAATTACGTTCCTCTGCATCCAATAGGAGGAGCCAGACCAACGGCAAGAGGGTTGCCTCAATCAACATTCCCGTCACACCAATGCGCCAAATAGAGGCTGCCATCCAAAGGCGAGGCAAAAGCCCGACAGCGCCACTGATTGCGCCCAAAATGCCAAGTGGAATAAAAATATGAAAGAACCAGTAGCGTGCAGACATTCCAACCAAAGAGCGGGCAAACCATACGCGTCCCCAGGCGCAGAGCATCATCGTGGCAATCATTGCCCAACCTACAGCATAGACACCCCAATCCAATGAAACCCAGAGCCATGCCAAGGGCAAGGTCAAAAGTAATGCTCCACCTAAGACCGCTTGATAAAGGGCTATTTTACCTCGTGCATTCACGGCAAGCATGTGTCCCACCG
This sequence comes from Kiritimatiellia bacterium, assembly GCA_017457555.1. Taxonomy (GTDB): domain Bacteria; phylum Verrucomicrobiota; class Kiritimatiellia; order RFP12; family DVOR01; genus Spyradenecus. Next base: position 1,719 of record JAFTHG010000146.1, read on the forward strand.
CCGTCTTGTCAATCAGCACCATTGCTAATACACACCAACATAATCCCGTGGTGTACGCTGGCGGATGCTTTAACCACAACCGCAAAACTTCTGGCAATTCCACCGCAAGTGGGATCATAAAGAGAAGAAGCAAAAGTGTCCCAATCTTACAGGCTCGGTAAGCTAAAGCACGCATACGATCCATATCGCCTGCACCATAAGCATTCGCAATAGCAGGTTGAAAAGCCCCAATCATACTCGCAGAAAGCGTTCCTGCATGCGCTGCAACATTATTGCCAATCGCCATCGCAGAGTTGACCTGTGGCCCAAAATATTTATTGACCAAAATGGCGATCCCCTGCCCACGAAGCATCCCACCCAAACAGCCAAAGCATTGCCAGCCAGCATAATAGAGCAACTGTATAAACTTTTGGGGCGCCCAAACAAAGGCAAGCCGAAACCTACACTCTGGAAAGACTTTAAGTGCGCGGAGGCAGATGATAAGCTGCGGCACAACCGAGAGGCACATTGCCCACACAGCCAACTTCGTTAACCATTCACCAGGATGGGTCACCATGTAGTAGAGAAACCCAACATTTAAGGTGGTGCTGATAAAAGAGTAGATGGTGAGTTCCGCAATGTATTGTTTCGCTGCGTACATCGCTGTAAAGGGAACATTCACCATGCCAATAAAGCAGGAGAGGCAAACGCAACGAAAGACCCATACACACGCTTCAATGCGATCGGGTGGGATCGTCAACCAGTTACGAACCGCCCACACCCCAAGAGGATAACCAATAAGCATTAAAATCAGAGGAATCACCGTATGGATAAAAACTGCAATACTGAACCATTGACGGCATTCTTCAAGCCCTTCAGCAGCTTTCCCTGCCGCCTGAGATTTACCCACCGAAACGGCATAGAAACGTCCAATTGCCGTTGCCAACAATCCATTGAAAAAGGCTATGAACGCAGTTAATCCGCCGACAACGCCCATTAAACCATAGTCCACTTCACCGAGGGCTTGAAGCGTCCAACGTGCGGTAAAGAGGCCGCAGAGAAGCGCAAAGAGCGAACGCCCATAGGTCGCCACAATATTTAAGAAGATACGTTGATTCGCTGTCACTGATTCACACGGTTTCTAAAGTCATCAAACACTGCACGTAATACATTATAGCATAGTGTCATAATAGCCACACCGGAAAGCTCTTTTTTACTGAATATTGCACTATTGGGGACGAGCCTGTCGAGTTCAATAGTACCGCGAGGGTAAGA
>JAFTHG010000147.1 GCA_017457555.1 Kiritimatiellia bacterium
CCAAAAAACGGCCTTCAAACCGACCCACCAAGAGGCACTTTTTCGGCAACGAAGCCGCTGTAGACGAGTTGATTTTGCACCTTTTTCAGCATAAGTTACTACACCTCAAAGACTTAAGTTAATTTTGCAAACTTGCCAAAAATGCCCATTTTTGGCCCAAAATCAGCGGAAATGGAAGATCAACAAGAAAAATTTTCAAATCGTGAAAAATCACGACAAAAAGTGAAAAAAGTGACCTTGTTGCGCAGGGCTGCGCCATGGGACTGCCAGTGTAGATGACCGCAAAGACGCTAATGGGGGCGGTGCTCGCTCCGTCCGAGACAGATCGACACCGCACCTGCCAAGCATGTAGTGGCTGCGTCAGTGGCGGGTGGCAAGTGAAGCACTGCCAGATTTAGAAGACATAGAACTTCCAGAATCTCTAGATCTTCTAGAAAACCGCCGTGGTAAGCCGTATGCAAACCTATCAAGCCATAGAAAGGCGGTAGAAGAAAGACGAGGGTGAAACGAGTGTAACAAGCGGTAACCCCCGGGCAAAGCATAAAAATAATCAAGCCCTGCAGGAGCGGCAGAGAGGTGGCAAATCCTGTTTACTTCTGCCCTTAGGGGTGTAGGATGATAAGCCTTCTTCTTTCCTTTCGGACGCTTTTTCCTTTTAGAAACCCGCTTCTTACCCTCGCGGCACTATTGAACTCGACAGGCTCGTCCCCAATGGTGCAATATTCAAGCATTTTCAACTTGCCATTTCACACTTATTAATGTAGAATGAAATCATGAAAATGGTAAAGTTTATTTCTTCGGTGGTGATTACCACGTTGGTATCTGCGGTTTCACTGGCAACGATCACTGGTGATAATAATTCCAGTTATGCTGCCGAGGGCATTCAAACGCAAGGCGTTTACTATCGTGATGCGACTTTTGATCAACCCTTAATCGGTGCGAAGATGGTGCTTGGATTTGCGTCCCAGCCTTTTTGGCGCTTTAGGATTGAGCTTTCAGAGGGGACAGATCCTGCGCTGCTGAGTGATTTCAAGATTTATAAGACGTCTGTCAATTATTTTGCGCCTGCGCGTGCCACAGAGCTCACAGGGGGAACGCTTACGGTTGATGGGCGTGATGTTTTCTTTGATTTGACTGCGACGAAGCCGAATGTCAATAACGGCGACTACATTTGGGTGACGGCTCGCGTTTCAAAAGAGGCTGATCCGGGTGTAGAAATTGATGCGAAAATTACCGCAGTCCACATTAATGGCGTCGTCTGTAAGGTTGAAAATGAAGACCCTGCAGGAGCGGGCGTTACGTACGAATTCCGCCGGCATGTCGTACCGTATTACCGGATGGCGCGTGTCGGTAAGTGGAACGATGTGTATTATGATGTTGTTTCAGAGGTGGTCTTCTTCTATATGGGGGCGAGTGCAGATGGCACATTGTTTTATGGTTGGGAAGGTGGGCAATACGATGAAACATCCTTTGGTAATGCATTAGAGGTGCTCCGTGATGGGCGAGGTGACCGCCCTGTGCGTATTTTATTGGGAATTGGACACAGTATGGCTGGACTTTCTGCAGCGACACAAAATGCAGAGGCTCGTGCGAAATTGGTGGATCAAATCATCTATTACGTTGAGAAATTTGGCTTTGATGGTGTGGATATTGACTGGGAATATCCTGCATCAGCTGCTGATTGGCGCGGCTTTGAAAAACTGGTGGCAGAATTGAAACCGCGCCCTTTCGCACTTGGTGGCGGTAAGATGATTTCGTCTGCGATGTCAAACTATAAATTTGCTGAAGCCGTTGAGTCGTATGGTTTGTCAAGCGTGGAATTGAAAGGATTGCATCAGCAGTTTGATATGCTCAATATGATGACGTATGACAATGGCACCTCGGATGGGCATTCGCCATGGTGGCTTCATGATCAGAGTAAAGATTTCGGCACACGATTGGCAGGGTTGCCTCCGGTGAAAGTGAATGTTGGTTTGCCGTTTTACACCAATGAACATAAG
>JAFTHG010000148.1 GCA_017457555.1 Kiritimatiellia bacterium
CGGGACCAATGGGCGCGAGCGCGGCCCCGAGCGAGAGGGCAGACCCTGCTGCGGCTTCGAGATAACCTCCAGCCGCTTGCATTTTCTCTCCTCCATAGGCTTTGGCCGCTGCGCCCATGGTGCCCACGAGTGCGGTGGAGGCGGCCGAGAGGATGGACATCATCTGCTCGGCGGAGATTTTGGCCTGGCTACACGCTTGCTGCGTGGAGGCACCCATCTTCTGGGCGGCACTTCCAGCCTTCTGATAGGCGTCTGCGGTTTTCCCAACGGCATCCGTGGCCGCTTGGCTTGCCTCGCCCACACTGGCGGCAGCCTGTCCCAGGTCTTCGGTGGCCGCTGTGGCCTGCTCAGTCACTTGATTAAAACCATCCAAGACGCCTTTTGCGTCATTGATTTTGTTGCGAAAGGCGTCTAACTGTGCTTGAAACTGTGACGTATCAAGGATGATTTTGGCTTTAAGATCCATGCTGAGTCCTCAGATAATCGCGCAGGGCGTCACTGCCGGGGGCTGCGTTGTGTTGCTCCATCCACTGCATGAGGTTCATCACCTCCAGGCTTGGCCCCACGCTAATGCCCTTACGCATCAGGAGCTGACGCATGAGCAACGTGAGATAAGTGATGGGTGCATTCAGGATGACGGAGGGTGGATAAGCCGTCTCGGCGGTCATAAACCCGATAACGGCCATCATCCATCCGTCACCTGGGCTTACGCTTCCCCCGACTCATCATCTCCTGTTGGGGCGACCGTGCGAAAGTCGGCCATCTGCCGCAGGGCGGCGTCAAAATCGGCCTTCGCCTGTTCGAGTGTGAGACTATCGGCATGCGTGAGAATGGCGCGCTCAAGCGTCTCATCGCTCGCCTGCGCGAGGACCTCAATGCTCTGGCGCAGCACATAACTCACCACCGCCATATCATAGAGCTGAAGTGCCCGATTGGGGAAAATGAGGGGCGATTGAAGCCTCTCCAATAAAGAAAGGCGTGCCAAAGAGAGCGGATGACGCTCCCCCGCCGCTGGGGCTGCTGCCGAGAGAATCGCTCGGCTAACGATTGGATTGGTCATGCTGCGCCTCCCTTACGATTGAGCAGGTGCCGGTGGCGTCAAGTGCTTCCAGCTCGTGGCCGAAAGGGTCATCTGACGCAGGGCGCTATTGCTCCAGTCGTGCTTGACCCCCGTGATAATGCCCGTGATGCTATCCACCGTCACGCTGTCCCCGACCTTCGGGGCGGCGGTGCCCATGTCAGTCTTAAAGAGACACGTTAACGAAATCGTGGTCGTCTCATCATAAATCACCACATCCACGGTCTGCCCGTCAGGATTGGGCACCTCCACACTCTTCGCCTGCGTATCGGTCGAGGCCGAGAGTAACGTGCCATACGTCGCGGGCAATCCCGCATTACTGGTGCCAAATTCCACCTTAGCACCCCGAAGAATCTGATAATTGGTCGTAGCCATAAATCACCCTTTCTGCGCCGTCAGGCGCTACCACTGCTTAGGGGGTCGGGGAGCAGCAGCGTCCCCGTCGTTTGTCTAATTAAAGGTATAGTGACAGTCAAAATTGAGGAGGTAGCCATTATAGAACCGCCCTGAACTCTCCTTGATGTACTCCATGGAGACAAAGAGCGGCATCGGCACGAGCCACTTGGAGAACGCCGTCTCGGCCAATCTCACGCGCAACTGATGCGCGAGCGTGAGAATTGAGAAGGCACCGCCCTCAGTGGGGTTATCCAACACGCGACACTGCAAAATCGCCAGCGTCACCCGTGCAATGCTATGCGGATCACCAAAAACCTCCCCCGCTGCGGTGTCTGACGAGATGAAGAGACAGAGCATCGGCGCAGCGGAGAGGGCATTGGAGAGGAGGGCTTGAGCCACCGCCGGAGTGTCAGCGGTGAGCACCTTAGCATTGGGGCACGCCTGAGCGCAGATACCCAAGACGGCGGCTTTAAAATCTTCCAAGAGTTCGGGCGTCGTCATAAAATGAAGGCTCCCGTTCCTGCAATTTTGGCTGGTTGTGTAATCGCTTCACCCCGCGTGGCGTCCGGTAAAGGTTCCGCCGCGGAGGCGATGCGTGTCAAACGCTCCATCGCCGCGGTGGCTTCGCGGTGGAGGGGATTGGCCTCCCCGTAAAAGCCACGGCGCGTGTAGAGCGTGGAGGCGCAGAGCAGCAGAAGGGCCGATTGACAGAGATGCAGCGCTTGCGTGGGGATGGCAGTGGCATTGAAGAGGTCGCTAATGCGGCGTTGGTTCGCATCAACAATGCTCTGCCAAACCGCCTTATCGAGCACACCATCACCATTGTCATCCAAGGCCTCGATGATTTGACTCATCGGCATATAGGCCACCAGATCCTTCACCGTGATCTCCATAGCATACTCCCTTCGGTCGCATGAGCTGACAGCTTACAGCATACAGCAAACAGTCCATTTCTAATAAGCTGTTAGCTGTCAGCTGTTAGCTGTTAGCTGTCTGCTGTCAGCTGTCCGCTGTTAACTATTAGCTTTGGCCCAGGCCGTCACTTCACTCAAGCCACCGGCATAAGCCAAGAAGGGCATGGTGAGGAAGGCTTCACCGCGTGCATGACCACCGTAGAGGAACTCATTACGCATGAAGACCGATTCATCGCTTTCGCCCGTGCATCCCGTGAGGACGGCTTCCTTACGCTTCTGCACTGCGATCGGCTTAATCGTGTTCTTCTCGGCCAGCACATACCACTGACCAGCGGGAATATCGGCATGCACCTTCACGGTGAGCACGTTTTTGAGCACGTTAGAGGTGGTCACATTACCATCTGCCACGAGGTCAGTTTCCACGAGCTTCGCGGCGAGATATTCCTGATCCGGCCCCACGAGAAGCGTGGTCGGAATCACATGCGTCGCGCGACCGCCATCAAGCTTCCAACCGCGCATCGCCGCAATCGCCGCCTGCAAGTTGGCCGCATTCAAGGTATTCTTGGAGGCATTGGTGCAGGGCGTGCCACCCTCCACAAAGAGACGACCCGTGCAGAAGAACTTATTGCCATCTGCCCATTCGGCATTCTTGACAAGTGCCTGCACTGCGAGCTGCAACCACAAATCGCGCGCAGCATCCCCGAGCGCCGCAATCGGTGCTGCGAAGACGCCATAAGAGTCATCTTCAATCGCATTACGCGGCACCACCACCGTATCTTCGAAGTCTTCATTGACCACCGTCAACGTGCCCGCCTTAAGCGTATTGAGCGTGCGTTCGCCCACCCACTTCTTAAAGCCCGGGATCTGATTGATCCAAGCGTGCGTGGTAGAGGCACCCGTGGACTGAACGATCATGGCGATGTCTTCGACCTTCACATCGCGCTTGCCATACACCGATGGCGTGCTATTCACCGCCTTGTTAAAGACCGCACTATAGGTCTTAAAGAGCGTGCTGAGCGTGGATTGATTAACTTCCATAGTCTGTTTCTCCTAAGGTTAAAGGTCCGTTTCAGGGTTCAAACCGCAGGCACGTGCCACGGTGCGATCAAGGTCAGAGACCACCTTCGCATGAGGCGTGGTGACCACCTTGGGCGTCACTGCAGAGAGCGGCACCGTCACCGGCAATGCCTCCACATGCTGCTTGAGTTGGGCGAGCGAAAGCGTCTCAATCGCGTCCGCGCTGAGACCTACCTGCTTGCCACTGCGTGCAGCATCTGCCACAACCGCAGCCTTCTCCAGAGCATCCAAACGCTTCGTAATCGTCTGCAAATGCTCCAAAACTTCACCCAATTTATCCCCCGCGGGCGGTTCGGGGTCGGCATTCTGAGCCACAGGCTTCTGCGCAGCGCATTCGCCTGCCGTGCGGATTATCGTTTCGGCGGTGGCATCTTCGGGCAGATTGAGTGCCTTGCGGAGCGCCGCCATCTCTTCTTCGTTCATAACATGCTCCTGTTTGGGAGGTTGGAAATACCCAGCAAAAACGCTGCTGGAAAGGGAAAGGGGGACCTGCTTAAATTCCATCCCGGGCACGGCCCCATTGCGACAGAGC
>JAFTHG010000149.1 GCA_017457555.1 Kiritimatiellia bacterium
AGCGACCACCGACATTGCCGGTTACCGCACAGACTTCCTCGCCCTTCACGGCTTTGAAGGTTAAGACGCCGCACAGTCGCGAATTGCAATTGTGTTATTGCACGAACACTCCGGCCCCGCCGGAGTGTTTCTTTTTGGTAAACGTGCTTGCTTTTGTCCTTTTCTGGCGCAGGAGAACTTCTTTGTTTTGTCCGTTTCTAACGGGAACGTGCAACCTTTATGAGCCGTTTTCGTGTTATAATGTATGGTATGGATTTAGAAGCACAGTTATATGTGGTGGCGACACCGTTGGGTAATTTGGGCGATCTCTCCCAGCGGGTGCGCGATGTTCTAACTGCCGTGCCGTGCATGGCGTGCGAGGATACGCGCCGTACGTGGCAGCTGCTCTCTGCGTTAGGGGTGCCGCGGCCGGAGATGTTTTCGTATCGCCAGGGCAATGAAGAGCAGGTGACGCGCCGCATTATGGGGTTGGTTCAGGCAGGGACGCCAGTGGCACTCTGTTCAGACGGAGGCTACCCCGGAATCAGTGATCCGGGCTATCGAGTGATTCGTGCGTTTGCTGTGGCAGGACTGCCTTACACGGTGCTTCCAGGGCCGTGCAGTGTGGAATTGGCACTCTTGCTCTCCGGCTTGCCAACGTCCAGTTATACCTTTAAAGGATTCCCTCCCAGACGCCCGGGTGCGCTGAAAAAATTCTTTGAACAGGAGCGTCTGTTACCGCACACAATGGTATGCCTGGAGTCACCTTTTCGCGTGGTGGCGAGTTTGAAAGCGGCTTTAGAAGTGCTTGGTAATCGCGAGGCGGCGGTTTGTCTGGAAATGACAAAGTTGCACGAACGCGTAATGCGTGGTACACTAATGGAATTAATCGAACAAATCGGAACGCGTCCGCTGAAAGGTGAAGTCACCTTTGTTGTGGCGGGAGCGAATCCGAAGTTCGATCACAGTGAAGATGAAAACTAATCGATCAGAGGCGGTTTGACAATGAAAAAGGTGCTTGCACTTGCTGTTGCAGTCTGCTTGGCTGCCGGCGTAATGGCTGACAAGATTACAACCAATAATGGTGACGTAATCACAGGTAAAGTCCTTGGAATCAAGGGAGGTAAGGTGACGATTGAAACGGCATTCGCCGGCGCAATCGACATTGATCGCAGCTTGATTCAGACAATTGATTACGATAATACCGAAACGATGTTTGTGCGTACCGATGCGACGGTGCGCGAAAAGACGGAAGTGTCGGTTTCGCGTGACGCAGCGGGTAACGTGGTCTTAATCCCCGTGGCAGACAAAAATAAAGCCCTTGCTTTGAGTGATGTGAGCACGTTGTGGGATGCTGATGGCGAAGATCCGGACTTCCCTCCGGTGAAGTTGTGGGCCTTCAGTGCAAGTGTCGGTTTGACAGGGCATAAGGGATCTTCTGAAGATATGTCTTTTTCGGCCTATTTGGATGCCGTCCGTACGACGGAACACACCACGTTGAAGCTTTACGCTTCGATGAACAAGGCGCGTAGTGAAGGCGTTAAGACCTCTGAACAGTACATCGCAGGCTTGGACTTTGAGCATCGCCCCGGCGATCGTTGGTCGTGGTATCTGCGTGATGAAATGCAGCACAACCGCTTCAATGACTACAAGCTGCGCAACGTGTTAGGTGCCGGTGCCGGTTACTACGCATGGAATACCACCACCGATGGGCGCGTTTCCCTGCTTCGCTTCCGCTTCGGTCTGGCTCACACCTATACCGATCACTATGCTAAGAAGCCCTTCTCGATGGAATCTGTCACCGATAGTGATATTGCGCTTGACCTCGGTCTGCTTTTCCATTACGACTTCGTCTGCGGTATCAGCTGGAATACCGAAATCACCTATACGCCACTCATTGACGATCTTGAAAAGGGTACAATCGTACATGAAACCAAGTGGTCTTACCTGATGAAGGAATTGGGCCTCGTGTCGGACAAACTCTCGGACGTTTCGCTGGAAGCTGGCGTGCGTAACGAATATCAGACGCAGCCTGAGCCCGGCACTCAGCACACGGATACCACGTGGTATCTGCGTTTGTCGAAGAGCTGGTAAGCCATTTTACGCGGAGCGTTTCACGATGGACAGCATTAAACTGGGTGTCAACATCGACCATGCTGCCACGCTACGTCAGGCACGTGGCGTGGATTATCCGGACTTGGTGGAGATTGCCCGCCTTGTTGAAGGGGCAGGTGCGCATGGCATTACCATCCATTTGCGTGAAGATCGTCGCCACATTCAGGATGCCGATGTTTATAACCTGCGCCGAACGCTGACCACGCGGATGAATCTGGAGATGGCCAATAATCCGGATGTGGTGCGCGTGGCGTTGGACGTAGTGCCGGATGAAGTCTGTTTGGTACCGGAGCGCCGTCAGGAATTGACCACAGAGGGCGGTTTGGATGCAGCAGGTCAATTGGATGCGCTGCGCCCGACCGTGCAGGCTCTCGCCGCACAAGGCACACATGTGTCGCTCTTTGTTGCGCCAGATCGCCGTCAGTTGGAAGCGGCGGCAGCGTTGGGGGCGCCTTACGTGGAATTGCACACGGGAGCCTATGCTAATGCCACCGGGGATGACTTGAAGCGCGAATTAGAGGCAATCTATGATGCTGCTGCGTATGGAGCAACGCTCGGTTTGAAGGTCAATGCCGGCCATGGGCTGACAATGACTAATGTGAAGCCGCTCTTGACGATTCCCAATCTGGATACGTTGAATATCGGACACAGCATTATTGCTCACGCTCTTTTTGTGGGTGTGGCACAGGCAACCCGCGACATGCTTGCTGCAATTGCGCGTTAAGGGTGGGCCGATTCTTACTGCGCCACCGGGAAATGCTCCGGTGGCGTTTTCTTATCACGTGATGATCTTGGAGAACCATAATGTCAACACCTCCCATTGGGACCTATGAAATTCTTCACGAGGATGCCAAAAGCGGTGCCCGTTTAGGCCGTTTGTGGACGAAGCATGGGCCAGTACCAACGCCGGTCTTTATGCCTGTGGGGACGCAAGCGACCGTGAAGACTTTGGGTGCTGAGGATTTGGAACGACTCAATGCGCCGATTATTCTCGGTAATACCTATCACCTGATGTTGCGTCCCGGCATGGAAGTGATGGAACAGCTCGGAGGGTTGCATCAGTTTCAGGATTGGCATGGGCCGATTTTGACGGATTCTGGAGGTTTTCAGGTTTTTTCCCTCTCTTCGCTTCGCAAAATTACAGAAGAGGGCGTTTCCTTTCAGTCGCATATAGATGGTCGCCGTCTCTTTATGGGGCCTAAGGAATCAATGGCGGTGCAACGCGTTTTGGGATCGGATATCGCCATGTTGTTTGACGAGTGCATTCCGTATCCGGCTACAGAAGACTATGCAGCGCGTAGCGTAGAGAAAACATTGCGCTGGGCTCGAGTCTGTCTGGAGCAGGAACGCGCAGAAGGCCAACTTTATTTTGGGATTGTACAAGGTTCGGAATTTGCCCACTTGCGCAAACATTGTGCACTGGAATTAGCCGCCATGGAAAAGGATGGCCTGAATGGTTTTGCGGTTGGAGGCGTGAGTGTGGGTGAACCTGAACCTTTCATTCTGAAGGGGATTTCAGATTCGGTGCCCTATATGCCGCGTCATCGCCCGCGTTATGTTATGGGTTTGGGAGACCTCTGGCAGATGACCGAAGCTGTGGGAATGGGATGTGATATGTTTGACTGCGTGATTCCCACGCGTAATGCCCGTAATGGGTCGGCTTTCACGAACGATGGCCCATATCCCGTGAAGGCCGGAGCCTGGAAGGCCTGCGATGCGCCTGTAGAGCCGGGTTGCACGTGCCCATGTTGCTCGCGGCATACGCGTGGTTATGTGCGCCATTTGCTCAATACGTCTGAAATGCTGGGCTACCGTCTGCTGACGTTGCACAACATTCACATGTATTTGCGCTTTATGGAGCGGATGCGCGAAGCGATTGCCAATGACTGCTTCCTTGAATTCCGCGCTGAAGCGTATGCGCGCTTGCGTGAACACCCCACACGTGGTGCCTTGGCGTAAGGGTAGGCGCACTGCGAAAGAAGAACCCTAGGTTTGAAAAGATCCGGAGCTCTTTCTGTAGAGAGGCGAATTCAACAGACAAAAAGTTGGAAAAGTATGATTTTACCTCTGAAAAGCCGTTTTTAGACTTGCAACTAAACGCTTTGGAAGTGTAAACTATTGGGTACAACAACTCACTATAAGAAGAGGAGTAGAGATTATGGCAAAAGGTTTAATCAAGAATGCGTACATCGTGAGCCCCGGTTATGAGTTTGATGGTGGCGCAATTATCATTGAAAACGACAAGATTGCAAAGGTGCTTCAGCCCGGCACGCCCCTCCCGACGGATGCAGACTGGGTATATGACGCAGAAGGCCGGATGGTGATGCCTGGCTTCATTGATGTGCATACGCACGGTGCTGCCGGCGTAGACGTTTGTGATGACGAAGATCCCACCGCAATTGAAAAGATTGCAGAAGCTAAGCTCAAAGAAGGTTGCACCTCCTGGTGCCCCACCACGTTGACGCTGCCGGAAGAACAGCTTGCCAAGTCGCTTGAACACGTGGCCGCTTATCGCAAGACTGAAAAGTATTCCAAGGTGCTCGGCGTTCACTTGGAAGGTCCGTTTATCAATCCTTCCTGCTGCGGTGCACAGAACCCTGCTTATCTTCGTAAGCCTGATATTGAAGAAGTGAAGCGTCTGAACGCCATTACGCCTGTTTGCCAGGTTTCTTATGCGCCTGAAGCAGAAGTCGGCAACGGTCCTCAGTTTGCCCGTGAATGTTTAGAAATGGGTATCGTTCCTTCCGCAGGTCACACCAAGTGTTCTTACAAGGAATTCAAGGCTGTCTACGCTGCAGGTTGCCGTCACTTGACGCACTTCTGCAATCAAATGACACCGCTTCACCACCGCGACATTGGTTTGGTTGGCGCAGGCTTGCTTCTGGACGATCTCCGTGCAGAAATGATCTGCGATAAGATTCACCTTTGCCCTGACATGATTGAACTCGCCTTCCAGACCAAGGATATTGAGAGTATTCTCCTGATTACCGACTCAATGCGCGCTTCGCACATGCCTGACGGTCCTTCCAGTCTTGGAGGCTTGGATGTCATTGTGGAGAATGGAGCAGCCCGTCTGGCCTCTAATGGCGCACTCGCAGGGTCCATCCTTCGTATGAACGTGGCCCTCAAGAATGTGTGGGAGGTCACAGGTATGCCGCTCAATGTTTTGGTAAAGACCACTTCTTACAACCAGGCGCTTGAACACGGCTTGGAAGATAAGCTCGGTTGCATTGAACCCGGCTACATTGCAGACATCACCGTGCTTGATGATGAAACCTTTGATGTCTGCGCTGTCTTCGTGAACGGCGAAAAGCGTCTGTAAGGACGATAAGCGCAACACTGTGGCGTAATAACGGTGACAGAAGAAAACGGATGGCTTCGCGCCATCCGTTTTTGTTTTTGCAAGCAGGAAAAGAAACTGCGTTGAAGGATTTACTCTTTCGGCTTTGGAGTTGCTTTGATTCTGAAAAAGCGATGCACTGTAAGGTCTGCACTATTCCAGACAGTATCCGTAAGGGATGTTTTTCCCTGAAGGAGCAGCCTGGCATTCGGCGTTGACTTTGGCTCAATCTGAATAGTATGCAGAGTGCCGTCTTCCGTAAAGTCGAATGCGGTAATTTGAAGCTTGGAGAGTGCATTGGTTGGCGAGGTGTTACAGAGCCACTCTTCCCATGCCTGAAAACCGTCCTTGTCACCGTCCGTCTGGGCTGCCGCTGCATAGGCATTGACCGCAGAGGATTCTGCGACAAGGCCATTGTCATGAAACCAGTAATAGGGGATGGTGATGGTTGTGCCTGCATTTGTAACATAGTCAAGAAAAGGTGGTGTATAGGATTCGTCTGCAAGGAATGTACGGAGGGAAACGACACAATTTTGATGGGTAGTATTTCCGTGGTCATCTTCTGCGGTGAGCGTTAAAAGGATGCGCGAACCATCAACATCAATATTCGTAAAATTGGTTGAAAGTACGATGTCAAAGGTGGTTTTATTGTAGGGAAACACACGAATAGCACTTGCTGGAAGGAGGGTTAAATTTCCGGAAGTGACGCGTAAACGGGTGGTTGTTTCATTACAGGTAACACGCAGAACCGTTTTTCCGTTTGACGTTCCCTGACGCAGTGTGTTGTCAATCAAAGGATTCTTTTTAGTATCTGAAATGGATTTAATTTCCGGAAGCGTGAGTCGTGTCCCATATTGTGTCGACACGGTTGCTGATTTCCCCGGTGTACCGTTGAAAAGAGGCGTCATCGTGAAACTGTAATGTGTGCCCGGAGTGAGATTGGTGATTACTTTTTCACGAATTGAAGGCTCTAATTGAGAGGTGTTGATAACCGTAGGTTTGCCCTGTACATCTGAAACGGACCAGTCTCTTAAAGAAAATTCAGAGTCTAAACCGTAAACCCATCCCGAGCCGGTACGCCATGTTTTGAGGCGGATCTGACAATTTTTTCCCGCATACTCTGTTAGAGGGATTGAGAATGTGTGCCATTCGGTTTGTTCGTCTTCATCTTCACCGGGAACGACACAGAGCGTATTCCAACCACTTCCATTGGCATTGATTTGGAGTTCCAGGGCGTGCCGAATCGTATACTTTGCGCGCGTTTTCAATGTCATGACGGAGGTGTTTGCCGGGATAAAAGAATCGGGGCAAAGATACATTTCACCGGTGGTACTCGTGGTTGAACGAACATTTAATACGGGAAATGATATATTGTTTTCACTTTTGGAAGCGAGCGTATAAATTTCGGTGTTTGCATCCGGATCAGCAATTGCAGTGAAGGATTCCTGCCAAGTGGAGGTGCTTGTTTCATTTGGAATCGCAGTTGTTAGCATAAAGCCGGAAATTGCCTTTTCCCAAAAGGTGGGAATGTGCCATTTTAACGTGACAGAATCCAGCGTTTTGGTCGGAAGTGGTTCCATTTGAAGCATCTGTTTAGGATGATGATTCAAGAGCATCCATGTAATATTGATGTGGTCATAAGAGTCACCAATAGACCAGAAATCATTGTAGGAGCCGCTCCAACCGTAGTTTAATGATAAGTAGAATTCTCCGGCAGAAGTTTGGCGATAACCGTCTGTAACAATGGCATGACCAGGAATGGTGGTCGGAATCGGACACCCGGCATCCAGTGTTGCTTTAATTTGCTCGCGCTGCTCGGATGTAAATGGATCTGCGGCAACTTTAGAAACGCCGTTACCGGCAGTGTAGTAATTGTTTTTTGTCGGGGTAGCGGCAGAAGCAGCAGATCCCGATGGGTCAAATTTCATATTGGAGATCATTGCAGAAAAAAGACACGCGCGAGCCACAGCAAGGCGATCTGCTTCGCTCTCGCCTGTGGTGTTATAGCGTTGCTTCAATGTCGCCCAATTAAATGGCAGGGCGTTATCAAAATACATTTGATAGTTATTGGTGATTGCGCAGGATTCAGCGTTAAGTGTAACAGAGAAGGGTTCTTCCAATCTGTAGGGCCAGGCGTAATACTGAAGGATTTGTGTGTACATCGTGGCTACACATCCCACTGGTGTGCGGCCAGCATAAGAGGTGCCATCTTGTGATGTTTCGGCATTGAATTGTGGGCAGAAGTCATTGTAGGGCGCGCCTTGTCCCCAAATGGTGTTTAGAAAGGGGCCAACAGTGGTTGTGGTTGCCTCGGAAAAGAGCGTGGCCGATGGGGGATTCAAAAGTTGTCCCCACCGGTTCTCCGCAGCCTGAATCGCGGAAGTTTCGGGGGTGGGGGAGAAAAGTTCAAGCGTGGATGGGGCTGTTTCAAGGGTTTCGGCACGGTTTTGGGTGCGCATCAGGATGGTTGTCGCGGGATGACCATCGGGATAACGTCGGAAGTCTGTAGTTGAAAAGGCGATTAGTGGCGTCAGCCGCGTGGAACCGGATAAGAGCAGATAGCCTGATGGATGAAGAGAGATGTGCCAGAGTGCGCCAAGAGGCTCAACTGATTGAATGGTGTGAGCCGGGAAATGTTGGGAAAGCAACGACTCTTTTAAGAGTGCTTCTGCGGCTTGGCGTACAGCTGCTTCATCAACAGTGCGAGCCAAAGAGAACCCGATGGGTACAAGGAGAAGACTGATGAAAAGCGCACGCATCATAATAGAGCCTCCTGAATGTTCGTGGGGTGTACACGCCTATTATAATGTAAGAAAAGAAGA
>JAFTHG010000150.1 GCA_017457555.1 Kiritimatiellia bacterium
CAGGCCGCACCAAGCAGTACAACGCCTTCCCCGGCATTGTCTTAGGGGACACCTTCAGGATGCAGCACGTTACCCAGAAAGACACCCTCGACGATGGCGCCTTCTCGGCCAACTCCGAGCGTATCCTTGCGCAAAACCAAGCCCCTATCTCCGTCATTATCGGTAATCCTCCCTACTCTGTCAGCAAAGGTGAAAGCTATCCTGCACTGGACAAACGCATTGAAGAAACGTATGTCGCAGGAACAACAGCAACCAATAAAAACTCCCTTTACGATTCTTACATCAAAGCCTTTCGCTGGTCCTCTGACCGCCTGAGCACCGAACGTGGCGGCATCCTCTGCTTTGTCACCAATGGCGGCTGGCTCGATGCTAACGCTGCCGCAGGTTTCCGCAAGTGCCTTCAAACCGAATTTGACGAAATCTACTGCTACAACTTGAGAGGGAATATTCGAAGTTTCAACCGTGCGGAAGGGGAAAACATCTTTGATGTTATGGTTGGAATTACAATTATTCTCCTTGTTCGCCTCCCGGCATCCCAACATCACGGCAATGCCACCATTCATTATCGTGATATCGGTGATTACAAAGACCGTAAAGAAAAATTACACACGTTGGATGTTGAACACTCTTTCTTCAATCCCACCTGGGAGGGCACACTGCTCACGCCTAATGCTCACGGCGACTGGATTAACCAACGCAATGACACCTTTTCATCTTACATCCCCATTGAACCAGAAAAGAAATTTGATACACAAACTAAAAGTTTCTTTGTAACCTTTAGTCGCGGCATCGCCACTGCAAGAGATGCATGGTGTTACTCATTCAGTAAAGAAGAACTTACTTCCAATATGAAGTGTTTAATAAATCTTTATATTGACTCCATAGCACAAAACCAACAAATTCAGGATAAAATGATAGTTTGGAATGAAACTTTAAAGATTTCATTCAGCAAAGGTCTAAGAAGTCAATTTGATATTTCTTCAATACGCACTACACTTTATAGACCATTTTGTAAACAGAAGGCTTACTTCTCTTCATTTTGGAATGAAAGGACGTATCAATTTCCCAAACTTTTCCCAATGGGGAAGCAAGGTGAGAATGTGGTAATTTGTGTGAGTGGTAACTCGCTTCTTATTAGTGATTGCACACCAGACCTTCACTTTGTTGGTGATGCACAATGCTTCCCCTTGTATTGGTATGAAGAGAAGGATGAGGATTTATTTGGCAACAAGACGTTGGTAAGGCATGATGCCGTGAGTGATTTTACTCTAAAGGAAGCACGTTCGCGGTATCATGACCATACGATTCGTAAAGAAGATATTTTCTACTATGTTTATGGCTTCTTACACAGCCCGGACTATCGCACCACCTTTGCCGCAGATTTGAAGAAATCGTTGCCACGTCTCTTTTTAGTGGAGGCTGCAAGTGATTTCCGGAAGATTGCAGATCTCGGTCATGCTTTGGCAGAGCTTCACCTTAACTATGAAACACTTGACCCCTATCCATTAAAGGAAGTGGGTGACTTCAGCAATACGCAAATAACAAAGATGACCTTCCCCAAGAAGGATAAGACGCGTGTGCTGGTGAATGACACCTTGTTACTGGAGGGGATTCCTTTAGAGGCACATGATTATGTGGTAAATGGGCGCAGCCCTGTGGAATGGGTGTTAGACCGTTATCAAATCAAAACCGATAAGGTGAGTGGTATTACCAACAATCCAAACCTCTGGGCTCCTGACAATCCGCGGTATATTACGGATCTCATCAAACGCCTTGTCACGCTCTCGCTGGAGAGTCAGCGCCTCATTGCCACCTTACCAAAGCTCTCTTTCTGACACCCTATCTATCTGCCTAATGATCGGATAACGGTGCGTCATGTCAGGTATCATCACGCCATTATGATATGAAGGCGCAGACGCTTTTAGCTTGAAAGAGGTGCGACAGAAGGAGGCATTGACAGCCCGATTTTATCATCATAACGCCTCTCATCTGTGTAAAGAGTGACCTTTGGGGTGCTTTGGCAAATTTAGAACCATCTTTATTTCCGCTCTTTTTCATTGTTTGGTATACTACTTGCATAAACACAGTATGCAAGGAGCTGTATATGAATCTTTTATTGTTGCTGGCCAATGGGTTTGAAGAGATTGAAGCCCTTGGCACTTTGGATTTACTTCGCCGTGCCAATGTTGCGGTAACCACGTGTACCCTGAATCAGACGCCGCTCACGTTGGGAGCGCATCAGATTGCCGTTGAAGCCGAACTCTGCCTCACGGAATTGGATAGTACGCAG
Organism: Kiritimatiellia bacterium; assembly: GCA_017457555.1. Lineage (GTDB taxonomy): Bacteria > Verrucomicrobiota > Kiritimatiellia > RFP12 > DVOR01 > Spyradenecus. The sequence goes on from JAFTHG010000150.1 coordinate 2,291, forward strand.
TTTGACGGTGTAATTTTGCCCGGTGGTCTGGGCGGTTCGCAAGCATTGGCAGCGACACAGGGTGTATTGGAATTATTGCGCGAGTACCATCAGCAGCAGAAGTGTATTTGCGCCATTTGTGCAGCACCGGCACTTGTTTTAACCGAAGCGGGTATTTTGGATGGTCGCAAGGTGACGTGTTATCCTGCACCTGAATTCATTGAAGCCCTTGGTGATGCCTATTGTGCGGCACCAGTGTGTACGGATGGCAACCTTATTACAGCCGCCGGCCCGGGATGTTTCACCCACTTTGCAAAGGCGATTCTGAATGCTGTCGCCCCCGGAACAGCCGAAGCCGTCTTCAAAGCCGCATTGATTGAAGGATAAGTCTCGGCAGCGGTCGCGACTCCTTTCGTCTCCTTCGTTCTCTCCATCCGCATGAGTGGTTTACAGCAGTCAACAGGTTTGCAGCAGCAAGCACGCCAGGTGCAGAGGTTACAACTCTCGCAACAGGCGGTGCAGCAGTTGCAATTCCTCCAACTGCCGCTTGCCGCACTTGCCACAGAGTTACGCCAGCGTGCAGAGCGCAATCCCTTTCTGGAATATCAACCGCCCAAATTGGAAATCGCCGCAGGTTCCCCCTATGATGCCGTAACGGCCGACCTACGGGAGAGTACCGATCGCAACTATCTGACCAGCGGATTTGAAGGTTATGGTGATACACAAGACTGGGTGGACCGTCAGGCAGAAGCAGAACATCGGGAGCGCTTCTTCATCCATCAGACCGAACCCGAAACGCTTTATCGTCACCTTGAAAAGCAAGTTCTGGAAGGTTATCCGCCCGGAGCAAGGCGCGATCTGATTTTGTTTGTGTGCGATGCACTCGATGCAGATGGGTATTTGCGTTACAGCCCCTACCAACTGCTCTGTGACTGGTGGGAAGCCCATCGGGGCCAACCGGAGATTTCGGAAGAACAGGATGTGGTCGCCGCGATTGCCGAAGTGCAAGCCCTTGATCCGCCGGGTGTGGGGGCGCGTTCGCTGGCCGAATGTCTTGAACTACAGGTGCGAGCCGATGCCACGTATGCTCCGGAGCGCGCCCTACGCCTTAAACTCTGCCACCACTTAGCCCTTCTCTGCCCCGATGCCGGGGAGAACCGTGAACGTATCTTTGAGCGGTTGGCAAAGCGTCTGCGATGTTCGCCTGAACAGGTCGCAGCTGCGCTCGCCTATTTGCGGACACTCAATCCCTTCCCGGGGCGCAGTTTTACAGCGGAGCGTCCCCCCGACCCTCCGGAAGTGCTGGCCGTGCGCCACACCTCCGGTTTTTGGGAAGCACGGTGCAATGAGCAGTTACTCCCGACCTTCCGGCTTGATATGGACGCTTTGGCCGATGCCAAGGCGCGTACCATCTCTCCTGATGATCGCCTCGCCATTGCCACCTTTGAGGCGCAAGCGCGGTTGTGGACCGAAGCCTATCAAGATCGCAACGAAACCCTGCGGCGCGTCGCGCAACTGATTTTCAATCATCAACAGACTTTTTTGGAGTCCGGCGGTGACCCTGCCACCCTGAAACCGCTTCTGCAAAAGACCATCGCTGAGGCTCTGGGTTATGATGAAAGTACCATCTCCAGGGCCATTAAGGATAAAATAGTTCGTATTGTGCCGGCACGAAAGTTGTTGCCCCTTAAAGAATTCTTCAGCCGGGCCTTACCTCAAACATCTGGAACAACAGGTGAAGTCTTTTCTGATCAACAGGCAAAACAAGCTCTCAAAGCTCTGGTTGATGCCGAAGATTCCGCTCATCCGCTCTCGGATCAAACCCTAACCGAAGCGCTTCAGCGTCAAGGTTTTTCGCTTAAACGGCGCACTGTCGCCAAGTATCGTGAATTGCTCGGCATTCCTTCAACGCGGGAACGCCGTCGTAATATGTGAGGTCATTATGTCAAAACCGATTGTCCTTGTTTGGTTAACCCTGCGTGGTGTGGAAGAATTTTCAGCTACAGCAGAACAGGTTGCACGCTGGCAAGAAGACCTGCCCGAATTGGAATTCTTACGCGTCACGACACAGGAAGATTTCATCCGTAACCTCTCTCAAGCGACCTTTATTCTCACCTATCACTTCTGTGAGGCTTGGCTGCCCTTAACCTACCGTGCCAAGTGGATTGCCACCCCGGCTGCCGGACGCGAACTTCTAGGCGAAAAGTTCCCCGATCGTCTACTCGTCACCTTTGGCACCTTCCACGGAGCGATTATGGCCGAAACAGCAGTGGGCATGTTACTCGCCACCCGCCGAGGTCTTTTGCCCGGCATCGGATTGTGCACAGCGGATATGCCGTGGCCCGAACACCTCGTGGGACGGCGCACAATTGCCGGAAGCCGTGCGGTCATTTTGGGTTATGGCAATATCGGTAAGGCCGTAGGTGAAAAACTCTCCGCTCTGGGCGTCACGTGCACAGGTGTCACACGCAAAAATCTCTCCGAATTAGACACCCTGCTTACGACAGCTGATGCACTCATTCTGGCACTCCCGGCCACACCTGAAACAACCAATATTATTGGCGAAAAACAGTTGGCCCTCCTGCCCGACCATGCCGTCGTGATTAACGTGGGGCGTGGCAATGCCATCCATGAACAGGCGCTTGCCGAGGCTCTCAATTCTGGTCATCTGGATGCCGCCTTTTTGGACGTTCTCCCGCAAGAGCCCTATCCGCAGGATGGGCTGCTCCGTCACACACCACGATGCTACCTCCTGCCACACGCCTCCGCCTTTGCTCCCGAATACTTGGACCTAGCCTTTGCTGAATGGCAGCAGATCTACAAAACCCGTTTTGCCGCAAACTGAATGGCTATCCGTCTACTCAAAAGTGAAGCAATCTGCCTCAATGTGCGTCCGTTCTCCAAGACATCGCACATGGTGACGTGGCTGACGCGCACCCATGGGTGTCTGACAACCCCGATTAAAGGCGCTCAACGCCCCAAGAGTGCCTTTTTGGGGAAATACGACATTGGCTACACCTGCGAGCTCATCTTCTACGCACACGGCCGAAATGGCGTCCATCATATCCGTGAATGTTCGCCACTGAACGTCCGGGAAGGGTTGCATCACGCATGGTTTCGCGCCGCTGCCGCCAGTTATCTCTGCGATCTCACCTTACGAACCATCCCGGCAGAACAGATCCATGACCACCTTTATGTCACCTTGGCCACGGCACTGGAAACCTTACAACACTGCCAACGCCATGAGGCATCGCTGGCCGTCCTGTGGTATGAATGTGCGCTCTTGCAGGGGCTGGGTGTCGCACCCGACTTCTCCCGCTGCCCACATTGCCCAGAAGAAACCTTTCTCACCTTCTCATTGGAGGAAGGACGTGGCATTTGCGAACACCGCCCCTCGCGATTACGCCAACCTGTGACAATGGCGCTACATACCGAAATGCGTCACCTTTTCAAGCATTTTGCCGACACCCCCCTGCCCACCGTTCTGGAATCGGCACGCCAATCCAATCGTGTTGACGATCTAGGGCGCCCCGAACCCTTTTCGGGAATGTTCAGTTTACGACGTTTTCTCGGTGTCTTTATGACGGAGCATCTTGATGTATTGCCCGGATCGCGGCGTACGATGTTGGACGTACTGATTGGTGGTTAAGCGGCTTCCCCTATTCTATCCCCCACTTCTGCCACTAAAAAAACGCAGCACATCCGGTAGGATATGCTGCATTTGACATTCAATAAACGGTTACAGACTGGCGTGAAGAATCGCCGTAACATCTTCCGGTGTCAGCGTCTGATAGCCACCGTCCAGAATAAAGGTCGCCTTTGTGATGGCCGGAATCATCTCGGGCGTTACCCCCAAATCCCGTAACTGCATGACCAGACCAATTGACACCATCCACTGACGCAAGGCTTCAAGACCTTCACACGCAATCGTTTCATCACTCTTGCCCGTGGGATCTACACCCCAAACAGCAATAGCAAAACGCTTAAAACGTGGTAAACCAGCCTGAAGAATCGTCTTATAGTAAGCCATACTCACCGCAGCCAAGGTCATCCCATGAGTCGCATTTGTAAAGGTTCCCACCGCATGGCCAATCATGTGTACCATCCAGTCCGTTGATTTACCCTGTGCAATCAACGTATTTCAGGCCCATGTTGCCGTCCACATAATATTGGAGCGCGCCTCGTAAGTCGTGGGATCCTGAACTGCAATCTGCGAACTCCGGATAAGTGAGCGCATCAAGCCTTCCGCAAGATAATCACTGGTGGAATCATCTGTGCCAGAGAGGTATTGTTCCAGAATATGACACATAATGTCATAGAAGCCCGCAACCATCTGGTATTTCGGCAGCGTATAGGTCCATTCAGGGTTTAGAATCGCAAATTTGGGATAGAGCGCCGCCTCGAATACATGCCCCACCTTCAAGTCAACCGCGTGATTGGTGATAACGGAGCCACCATTCATCTCGCTTCCCGTGCCCACCATTGTCAGCACACAGCCTAATGGAAGCACCCGGTGATTCACCGCGTCACCACGCATATAATACTTTTCCCATGGGTCTTCCGGGCAATAAGTTCCGGCCGCGACAGCCTTTGCATAGTCGCAAACCGAACCGCCACCCACCGCTAACAGGAAATCCACATGGTTCTCACGTGCAATCCGGCAGCCCTCCCTTACCTTTTCATAGGTCGGATTCGGCATTACACCCGGATCTTCAACAATCGTTTTCCCTGCCGCCTTAAGCAACGCCACAACCTGATCATAGAGCCCCGTTTTCTTAACTGACCCCTTACCATAAATGAATTGCACAACTGGTCCAACCGCAGCAAGCTCGCCGGTAAGTTCCTGAAGCGCATCTTTACCGAAGTGTAAGCGTGTGGGATTGAAGAAGGTAAACTGACCTAACATCCTGAAGTCCTCTCTTTCGTCATGTAAAATATGCGTTATTGAAGAATAAGGACAGTCTACTTCAAGAAGAAGGGCTTTGTCAAATAAACCCGACATCACTCAAACAAACGCTTATTCCCAAAGTAAATTTCCGCGATTCTTTATCAAAAAAAACATTACTTTTTTACGTTTTTCATTGCGTGCAAAACGTGAGATTGATAAAATATGCAACCGATTTCTATTCAGATAACACTCAGTTTTTAACAACCTATGCGAAAGGTAGATGAATATGAATCCGTATGTCGCCCGTGTCCTTGAAGAGACCATCGCGAAGAATGGCCATGAAAAAGAATTCATTCAGGCCGTAACCGAAGTCCTTGAATCGCTTGAAGCTGTCATCAAAGCCAATCCGAAGTATGAAAAGAATGCTATTCTTGAACGTATCGTTGAGCCTGAACGCGTGATTCAGTTCCGTGTGCCGTGGATTGATGACCAGGGCAACTACCGCGTCAATCGTGGTTTCCGCGTGCAGTTCAACTCGGCAATCGGTCCTTACAAAGGCGGCTTGCGCTTCCATCCCTCTGTGACGATGGGCGGTTTGAAGTTCCTTGGCTTTGAACAGACCTTCAAAAACTCCTTGACCACGCTCCCTATGGGTGGCGG
>JAFTHG010000151.1 GCA_017457555.1 Kiritimatiellia bacterium
GAAGCCTGCGAGATTTCGGACTCTAACGCATTCGCGCGGCCTTCAAGTGCGCCCAAACGACTCTGCGCTGTCTGACGTTCACGATTCAATGCTTCAATTTTACGGCTCTTACGGAGATCCAGCAATTCCGCTTCCATCTGCGTCAAAATGTGCTCTTCGTTATCCAGCATTGCTGTCAGCCACGCCACAGCGTTTTCAGAAGTGGCCTTATTCTGTTCACCCATAAAGGTCTTACAGGTCGCAATCACGGCATTGGCCAGATCGGTTGCTAATGCAGCATCTTTGGCAACGACAACCACTTCAACCAGACGGGACATCGGCACCAATTCCATCTCCATGTCTTCACGGAGAATACGGAGCAACTCTTCTGTTGACACCGATGAGCCACTGTGTTCTGTACGATAAAGGTCAATAATCGCCTTATGGACCGCTTGCGTATTGAACTGTTCACGGCGGGTATTGAAGACTTCCTTCAACGGTGTTGCACTGCCGTAACCGCCTTCATCAGCATAGACCTGACCCTGAATCAAAGAGGGGCCGCGTACACTCATTTCGTAGTAGGCTTTTGCTTCCCACTTCGTCGGCAACAACTGGAAAATCACAAAGGCAGCCAGCAAACCTAAAATCAGGAAGACAAAAATCGTCATCCAGTGTGTTGCACACACACGCAAAATACGGCCAATGCTAAAAGCGCCTGCGCCATCGTCTACATTCTGCGGTGCACCATAAGCATTGCCATACGCTGCGCCATAAGCACCGCCACCGTAAGCAGGTGTCCCATAGGCACTTCCACCGGACCCCATCGTTTGAGGCGTGTAGCGATGGTAATAAAGGCTACGCCCTTTTGGGTTATCAGTATCCGACATAATCAATCCTTTCAAAATTAGTGGTCACGTCATCGAGGACGCGGCATCCATCCACCCATACAGGCACAAATCAAAAGAAATACGCCGAGGGTCGCCGGCGAATGAAGCGGCGTTCCAAAGAGTGACGCAATCAGTGTGGCGACCACGCCAATAAAGGAACCCGCAAAAATAAAGATATAGCGCAAACTGTAGTGACGGTGATTGCTTTGGCGATACTCCACCCATCGCATTAAGCAACGGCCCAACATCGCGCACCCCGGCAAAAGTAACAGCACAGTCCCAATCAAACCGCATGACGTTAACAAACGCAAGAAATCACATGGAATCGCAGTGCCGCCAGACTTCCAATAGGACCACGGTAACGTCCCCTTCACAAAGAATCGAGCCGTTTGCTCAAAACCATCCGGACCTGCGCCCAACATCGGATTCGCCCCCACAACATCCATTGCCAAACCCGCGCGGAAACTCCATTGCGTGAAGAAACGTTCCAACGCCTCGCCCCACTGAGACAGATGCAGTTCCGGCCGGAGCGTTTCTGCACCAGGGGTTAAAATCAATCCTAATCCAACCGCAAACAAAGGCGGCAACAATAAAACACACCGCCAGACAAACCGAGGATGACGCCCACTGGCACGCACCGCCACAAGCGCAAAGAAGCACCACGCCACTACCACAAGCGTCCCCATACAAACCCCAAGTGCAGCGCCAAAGGCAAAAAGACCAAACAGATTCAAACACGCCACACTAAAGGCGATAATCATCGTGCGATAATGCCCTTCAAGAAAGGCCTCACCCACCACACCAGATGAGACACACCCCATCAATAACCACAATACAGCCGCATCGTACGCACCACCTAACCATGCGAAGGCTGGTGTCTCTCCCGTAACCAATACCACCCCTGCACCATAAAGTGACAATACGCCCGTCATCAAGGCCACGCCTAACAAGGCCGCCAAGCGCTGTTTCCGAGGTAATGCACAGCGGACGGCTACAGCTATTGCCAAACCTGAAGCAAGCCCCGTGAAGAAGGGAATGCCGGATGCTGCCTGAATTGAAGATGGAAAGAGTGCCAGCGGTGGTGCAGAGAATGCCCAGCGTTTCAATTCTGGCGCATATTCCAAGACTCGTGGACTGTTCAACAGTTGGACTCCTGTATAAAACAGTGCAACGATTGACATCCAGAATACTGCATCCACACGTATGACGGAGGCCACACGCTGACGGGCAATCCAAAAACTTTCTCCCCGGAAAACCGGTGGCAGACAAAGCACCATGAGCAACAATGACGAAGCACACCACAACGCCATCCCTGCGGACGGCATTGGGTTAAAACAAAGGGTGCCTGCGGTCACCAACAGGTGGGCAAGCACCCAGTACTTTGTTAAAAGTATCCGGATCACGGGGTGAAACACACCTTATTAGAAGCGGAAGGAGAGCCCGACTTCACAGCGGACATTATCCTTGTCCGAATTGGACGAACGATCATATTCATCCATCGAGTACGAGAGGCTTCCATAAAGCGTTGAATACTGGTTAAACTTGTAGTACGAGCTAGCGCGCAACTGATAGTAGGTGCGATCCGCATTGCCTGTACCAGCGCTGACATCCTCATGCTGTTCCAAGTTGACACGAGCATCCAAACGGGAGGAGAAGATATCCGTCCACTGGAAGTTGGCCGCTGCCGTCAAGGTGTGCGAGAAGACGTAATAGTGCTGCGCTGCGCCATAACCGGCATATTCCGATTCGTAACGCGAACTTGCCGAGAGCGAGAGCGTCACCTTGCGGCTCAAACGGTACGACCCGCTGATGTTATAAGCCGGACCATACGCAGTGTCATCCACAAAACCGCTGTAATCGTAAATGGTCAAACCGAACATCGCACTGTATGTGGTGCGCGCATTCACATCGCCACTGATACCTGTCATCAGCGTATAGGAGATCGAGTCATCACCATCGTCCGGGCGATCCAGCGTCAAACCGAGCGACACATCCCAATAGGTGTGGGCACCCATGGCTTTACCCCACATACCATTTAAGGTGAATGCGTCAGAAACCTGCTTGGCTCCGTCCAACTGCTTCGTACGACGCCAGCCAGCACCGATTGAGCTGTGCCACTTCTTGGCGGTATAACCCAATGCAGTGTTGAAGTTGTAGTTTTCAGACTTATCCTTGTCCAGATAACCCGTCTGAAGCGGATCATTTGCCCAATAGAAGTTGTCATTTTCAGAACGCGTGTACGATCCGTTCATCGTGAGGCGCGTCCGTTCATTAAGCTTGTGCAACAAGGTGAAGTTGACACCGTAAGAGTCGCTGTCGCCCCCCTTATCACCATCAAAAACACGTTCTGCCGTGTAGAACATATTCACACCCAACGTCGTACGCTTGGCCGTGTACGAAATGCTTAATGCCGGCTGAATACGCCATCCAAAGCCGGATTCTTCATGGTGCGAGGTGTTGTTCATATTCGATTCCCAGAAGAGGCCGAGATTGACCACGGGATCGACGCTCACCTTACCGGTGCAGAATTTAAAGCCGGGTTGCTTTCCTTCACTTGCGAAAGCAGCCGTCGTCAACAAACATCCACAGAGGAATGCTGCAAACATCAACGGTTTTTTCATTATCGTCTCCTGCTAAAATTACTAATGGCTGTCATCAGCATGCAATGCCCTGATTACCATAGGGCAAGCTTGGCGTTTCCATCTCTTCCCAAGAAGGCAATTCTTCCGGCGCAGCGGGATTTGCTTCACCGGGGACTGCAAAAACGGAGCCTAAGCCGGGGAGTGTGGGCACTTGCGGATCATCAATGCGTTCTTCCGGATCAATGGCATCCCATTCATACACGGACATCTGCATTGCATCCCAAGTCTGGCCTTGAACATCCGATACCACACGTGCGATCAACGGCACCTTTGCGGCATCGCCTTCGGCGGCCGGATCGGTTGCTGTAACCTTTGCACCTTCAGACGTGATACCCTTGTCTGCGGGTTCTGGGGTCAAATAATCGGTGCGAGCTTCCATCGCGGGCTTATCCTCTGCCACAGCCGGAGTTTCCGCCACAGGAGTTGCAGCAGGCTTCACGACCTTATCGGCATCAGGATCTGCAGGTGTCGGCTCAACAGCATCAACGCCTGCCGCCGCTGCGATGACATCGGTGTTACTGGTTTCGGAAGCGGCGATGTAGGTTGTCGCAGCAGCCTGCATCGCAGGAGGCAACGCGGCAATCAACTGCTGGCGTGTGCGCTCCGGATCGGAAGAAGCCTTTGTGAATGCTGCCACCATGATGCTGATACGCAACGTCGGCGAATCTGTGCCGGAGGCCTGAATATACTGGGCGCCCGTGGTTACCAAACGTGTCGCAAATGCATCAAACTGTGCATCCGTCATACCATTTAACTTCTGTCCGAAATTATTCGTTGAGAGCAGGTCGGAAACACCCTGAAGATTCGTCACTGGAGTGGTGTTATACACTTCAGCGATAATTCCCAAAGCTCCACCCGAGCGTGCTCCTGCGATCAATGCGCGAGCCGTCGTGGTCAATGCCTGTGTCTTTGCTGCTTCATCCTGCGGCGTTGCTGCCACAGCTTCAATGATTTGACGCGCATAGTCCTGACGCTGCTTTGCCGGCAGTGCCGCAACCTTTGTACGGACAGCCTTAGGAGCCAAATCGCCAGCCGTCAGTGCCGCACACACAATGCTTGCACCAAAGAGTGCTGCGAACGCTAAAAGCATCATTTTCTTCATGTGTTGCCTTCTTTCTTGTCAAACTGACAATTACCAATTACTTTCCGGAACGTAAAGCACATCGCCGGGCATCAACAGAATATTCTGGTCTGTAGCCCCACGACGACCGATGCGTTCTGTATCAATCGTGACTTGCTGTCGCGTGCCATCTGCGAGGTTACGCGTCAGACGGACACCGTTAATATCGGCCCACTGTCCCATACCTCCGGCAATCTGCAACGCTTGCATCACGGTTAAATCGCACGTCTGCGGAATGTCTACCACGCCTTCGCGGCCAACGCAGCCCGTCACCAATACCGAGCCGTACGGTGATGAACCGCCTTCACTCATCGGCACATAGTAGACCGACACCAATGGTTCCACGTAATATTCACGGTAGCGCTTGGTTAATTCTTCCTGAAACGCTTCAATCGTCATTCCGGCGCATTGTACGCGATCTATATAAGGTAATACGATGTCGCCTCCGGCGGAGACTTCCATTACCTCTTCTTTCATCACGGGCTCACCTGATGCCAGAACGGAGATACGGACCTTTACGCCAGTCCGCAACTGAGGCACAATAATCCCTGGCTGTAACTGATCTGCCGTTACGCGTGTAGGCGCATCCGTGGACGATGAGAACGACTCACATCCGCAAAACAATGCAATACAAAACAATATCAAACAAATTTGGTGCATTATTTCTCCATAGAAAATAGCACGATAACTATATCATTTTTCCGTGAAAAGTTGCAAGTGCCTCCCCTAACCAGTACACCTGAATCCCTCATCAGCTTTACATAAAAAAGTGCTTGAATGCCGTAAACAAGGGGATTTCTACCGTTTCCATTGTCGCTTTCTCCGCCTGTAAAAAAAGAGCAATTTTTCCCACTTCTTGGAGCACTATCCGCTTTTTGCGTCATTTTTGGCATTCTTGCGGAGGGCAAATGGAGTGCATTTAGTGCGCGTTTTGTGGGGAGTGCGTCACACGCTGCCACCGCGCTCCATCGCCGTACCAATATAAAAAAGAGGACGCCTTGAAGCGTCCTCTTTTGATTCGTTGCGTTATCCGTGGCAACAACATCCGCATCCCGGCCCATGTGCATGGCCACACGAGGCGGCATTGGCACACGGCATTGCCGGGGAGTCCGATTTCGCGGCAAAGGTTGAGAAGGCTTTTTTCAGCGTTTCTGCGCCGCAATCCGGACATTTTTCCGGCCGGTCTGCGAGCGTACGCGCCAGATAATCAAAGCGTTTACCGCATGATTCACAGGTATATTCGTAAATCGGCACGTTATTTACCCTGCTTAACGACCATGTCAACCAAGCCATAGTCACGAGCTTGCTCTGCAGACATGAAATTGTCACGTTCGGTATCTTTGAAGACCGTTTCCAAGGGCTGACCGGTGTGGTGTGCCAGGATTTCATTTAAGGTCTGCTTCATGCGCTGAATTTCCGCAGCTTGGATTTGAATATCCGTGCACTGTCCTTCTGCGCCACCCAAAGGCTGGTGAATCATGATGCGGGCATTTGGCAGTGCGTACCGCTTCCCCTTGGCACCAGCGGCCAATAAAACAGCCCCCATACTTGCAGCCTGACCAATACAGTAGGTTGCGACATCGCAGGTCAAGAACTGCATCGTGTCATAGATGGCCATTCCTGCTGTGACCACGCCGCCCGGTGAATTGATGTAGAGCGAGATATCGCGCTTGGGGTCTTGAGATTGTAAAAACAGCAATTGCGCCACAACCACATTTGCCACATGATCATCAATCGGACCACCCAAAAAGATAATGCGGTCTTGCAACAACCGTGAATAGATGTCGTACGAGCGTTCACCCATTGCGGTCTTTTCAACAACGATTGGAATCAGTGAATTTTGTTCAGATGTCATATCTAACCTCCATTTGTGGCGCGTAGTATAGCACAGAATCCACCATTTAAACCTCTTTTTCTGCCAAAACGTGCGTCTTTTTGCCAGCCAACAATAAAAAACTGTGCTGCGATCGGGTGAATACGCCGCTGCGCGGAGGATAGGTGGTTTACCCGCACTAAAAAGCCCTGCGCCACAATGTGGTCGCAGGGCGGGGTATGTGTAGGGTTGGGTTTTAGGAGGAGGGTTACCAATTCACCGCCACTGGCGATCCGTTATAGGCTGCCTTCAAGATTTTCTTGATGTCAGCAGCGCTGGTCTTGCGCGGATTTGAGCCCGTGCACGGATCGAGTTTTGCATTCTTGGAGATGAATTCGAGATTCTTGGTAAAGACGTCTTCAGACACACCGGCTTCTTCAAGTGTGGCGGGGATGTCGAGCGAGTCATTGAGGGCGCAAATCTTATCTACTAAGACGTTGACCAGCTGACGCTCTGTTGCTCCCGGCAAACCGAGTGCACGAGCAATGTCGGCATAGCGTCCTTCGCATGCCTTGCGGTTGAATTGAATCACATAGGGCAATAAAATCGCGTTGCAGAGCCCATGAGGGAGATTGAATTGTGCGCCAATCTTGTGGGCAATGGAGTGCGTAATGCCGAGTAACGCATTGGTAAAGGCCATTCCGGCGAGGCACTGGGCCACGTGCATCCGGCCACGAGCTGCCATATCACCATTATAGGAAGCCACCAAATCGTCATCAATCATCTGAATGGCTTTCAGTGCCAGCGGATCTGAGAAATCACTATGCAGTCCTGCCACATAGGCCTCAATGGCATGCGTCAGCGCGTCCAATCCCGTGTGGGCCGTCAATTTCGGCGGCATCGTTTCGGCCAAATCCGAATCCACCACGGCGATATCCGGCGTAATTTCATAGTCGGCCAGCGGATATTTCACCTTGGTAGCATAGTCCGTAATCACAGAAAAGGCCGTCACTTCGGTCGCCGTGCCGGAAGTTGACGGCACCGCCACAAAGATGGCCTTCTGGCGAAGCACCGGCATCGTGAAGGGATTTTTGATATCGTCAAAGGTCTTGTCGGGATATTCATAAAAGACCCACATGGCCTTTGCAGCATCAATCGGCGATCCTCCGCCAATAGCCACAATCACATCCGGCTGAAAAGCCGTCATCGCCTGCGCGCCCTTCATCACCGTTTCCACTGAAGGATCGGGCTCAACGCCCTCAAAGTGCTTCACCTTCAGGCCGGCCTTCTTCAAAATCGCATCCAGACGATCCAAGGCTCCGCTCTTCTTCATTGAAGAACCGCCCGTCACGACCATTGCGCGCTTGCAAGTCTTGCCAAGCACGGCCAATTCTTTCATTGCACCAGGGCCGAAATAAAGATCACGGGGTAACGTGAAGCGAGCCATCTGAAAAATCCTTTCTACCGTGGGTGAACACACCCGACACTGATAATAGTGTAGCGCACCGCACCCATTCTTGCAACTCATTTTTTACACAAACGTGTTATCCGGCACCTCACCTCTCCTTTTCCAACCTCGCATTGAAGCGGAATGCCACCACCCAAATCGCTACTACTAATATAATATAAGGAGTACCGACTCCTCGCCTATCCAAAAAAACCTTCTGATACAGCACATCCCCAACCCCTCTTTTTCACCGCGACACAATCGGTCAACCCGTAAAAACTGCGTATCCGATGCCTCCCAAAATACCTTTTGTGAACCGTTATTAACAGGCTCAAAAGAACCTGTCCTCAATTTCAGCGTAATTGCAAGTCAATTTCAGCGAAACTGAATCTCAATTTCAGCGTAATTGAAGACCAATTTCAGCGTAATTCAAAAACACCTTTAGTGAATCCCTTTTCACACCACTTCCACCTTCCTTTACACCACCATTCAATTCAAGCCTCAAAGCGCACCACGCTTGCTTCTCCTACTGTTAACTCCGTTCTCAGACACACCTCTGTAACAGTCCCACATCGTCTTAAACACTTCTCCTGTCACGTACCACGCTCCCGATTATACACCTTTTCAAAAACAAAATCCGAGCACATCAAACCCGAAAATCAACCGGAATATTCCCACCTCTATTTGCTATCTTTCGCGGATTGTGCTATTCTATGCCGCAGTGCCTTTTTCAGGTAGAATTTTAGAAAGGATATTCAAGATGAAGAAAGTTGGTCTTTTAGGCTTGGTCGTACTCGCCAGCCTTACCGCTTGTACCGTCTCGCAGACACCGGCACCTGCCACACAGACGACAGCACCTGTCGTTTCCAAGACGCCGGCTCACTGGGAAAATGGAACGCTTATCGTTGAAACGCCGGCCCGTCCTGAAGGCCAGCAGCACGTTCTCGGCCTTACCGTCCCGAAGATGAAGACCGTCCGCGTCGCATTCGTGGGTCTCGGCATGCGCGGCCCTGGCGCTGTGGCTCGTTTCACCCACATCCCCGGCGTTGAAATCGTGGCCCTCTGCGACTACGAAGAAGCCCGTGCAGAACGCCGCCAGAAGGAACTGCGTGACGCAGGTCTGGCCCCTGCAGACATCTATTTCGGCGCAGATGGTTACAAGGAACTCTGCAAGCGTGACGACATCGACCTGGTGTACGTGGCGGTGGACTGGATGAACCACTACCCTGTCGCCAAGTGCGCCATGGAAAATGGCAAGCACGTCGCCCTCGAAGTGCCGAGCGTGATGAATCTTGAACAGTGCTGGTCGCTCATCAACCTCGCTGAAAAGAATCGCAAGCACTGCATGATCCTCGAAAACTGCTGCTATGACTGGTTCGAATTGGACGCACTCAACATGGCACAGAAGGGCATCTTCGGCGAAGTGATCTATGCCAAGGGCGCTTACATTCACAACCTTGACCCCTTCTGGGATGCTTACTGGTGCAATCCTGCCGACGATCCTGAAAAGCTCGGCTGGCGCTTGAAGTACAACAAGGAAAACCGTGGCGACGTCTATGCTACGCATGGTCTCGGCCCTGTGGCTCAGGTGATGAACATTCACCGTGGCGACCGCTTCACGACCCTCGTCGCAATGGACACCAAGTCCGTCCATGGTAAGGAACTCGTGGAAAAGAAGACCGGCAAGCCC